>JAPPDN010000906.1 GCA_028824575.1 Candidatus Poribacteria bacterium
GATGGAATTCGGTATTAAGCGCGGGATGTAGGCTGTGATCAGTACCTTCTGAACTAAAGTCTATTTCTGCTGGATTTTTCATTGGAAATCGGGTACCATATTAGGAAAAACAATCTATCTGAAGGAGCAAAAAGATGTCAATAATCAAGATTCTCGAGGATGGTCGGGTGACCATTCCCAAGCATATCCGAGATACTTTAGGACTCAAGGCAGGCGATGTTGCGGAGGCAAAACTTGAAGAAGATCGGATTATTATTACGCCGGACTTTTCTAATAGAGAAACCCATAAATCGCGATCGAAAGCAGGGAACGCATCGGCATGGGCTGAACTTCGGCGAGTTATGGAAGGGGTTCATGAGAAAAATAGGGGTGTGAATGAAGCAGAAGTCACCGCAGATGTCCAACGCGCAGTTACTGAACTCCGCCAGGAGGAATATGACAAGAAAACCTCGCGTTGTTCTTGATAGTGTGGTTGCAGTAAGTTCATTTCTCACCGCTGGTTTGACCGCTGAACTGGTACTTTTATGTGAAGAAAAAGTGGACCTTTACACAGCTGAAAAGATTTTACAAGAAATCCGCTATGTCCTCTTAGCGAAACCCCATATTCGGAACCGTTATGACTATACCGCAACAGAAGTTGATGTTTTCGTTGCGTATTTGCTAGAAATTAGCACCATAATTGAGCAGTTACCGGAGATTAGAGTCATTGAACGTTATTCTAAATACGATATGATTATCGCTTGTGCTGTTGCAGCATCTGCCAACTATATCGTAAGTCGTGACAGACATCTGTTGGATTTAGGAAGTTATCAGGATATGCAAATCGTTACGCCAGAACATTTTATGCAGATACTGAGAGAGATCTGATCTTACATAAAACTTACGTAGATTGTTAGAATTTAGGGTAGCAAATGCCCGGAGTTTACTTTATGCCTTTTGTGCGACCATGCTTGCGAGGATACCAAGAATTCTGTCGCATCGCTCAAGCATATAAGTTTCCATGTCAATGTGGAGTCGCTTGCCTTCCAATTTGAGGAAGAGCCAATTCGTCCCTGTTGTAGTGACACCATAAACACGTGGAATGTCGTTTTCTTTTTCGGCATTAAAGCGTTGCGCAGCGATCATCTCCGCCACGCACTGCCCGAGGCCTGTTATGAGGTCGTCTTTCTTGGCTTCAACAAGGATAATAACAGGGGACTCCAAATAGTACTGGTTTGGAGATAGACTCACCAAAAAATCACATACACCCGTCAAGTCGTTTTCGGTATCAACATTGAAATCAATACCCGAAAAAAGGCTAATACGATGCTCAAAGTGCTCCCGGAGTTCAACGAGGATATCGGCGACTATCATCTCTGACTTCGCCTTTTCTGTGCCTATCGCAATGGCTAACGGGACCTTCTTTGCCAACGCCTTGATGAGTTCCGAACTCGGCTCAACCTCCTCTGTTTCGGAAAAGATACCTGCAGACTGAACCATTTCGAGTTGAAACGCTTCTCTCACTGTTTCTAAGGTGAAGTTGCTATAAGCCATGTGTTGAGTCCTCCATATAATCTTAGCATCCACCTTCACATCCTGAAGAACAGGTGGATACAGAAACAGGATCACACCTTATGCTTTTACACCTACTGCTAAATCTGACGCGAATTGCTTCACTGCAGCGAGCAATTTCGCTTCGTCGTTGATATGCTCTTCAATGACATTGACAATAGCACTTCCTACAATCGCACCATCAGCGATCTGCACTACTTGTGCTGCTTGCTCAGGCGTTGATACACCGAAACCGACGCTGATTGGCTTGTCCGTGTGTTTTCGGAGTTCCGCGATCATCGGTGCGATTTCGTCTGACAACGTTCCGCGCGCCCCTGTTACGCCAGTTACCGAGACGCAATAGATAAACCCCGTACTAACTGATGCGATCAATTTCATCCGTTCCGGCGGGCTTATCGGCGCGGCGAGAAAGATCGTGGCGAGGTTATAGTTCGGTGCGACTTCAAGGAGCGGTTTCGCCTGTTCTGGTGGCAAATCTGGCACGATAACACCGTCAACACCTGCCGCTTGTGCTGCTTTGCAGAATATTTCTTCTCCCATCCGAAAGATCGGGTTATAGTAACTCATAAGGGCAATCGGGATGTCTGTCTCTTTACGGACGGATGCTACGATTTCCAAAATCTGATGGAGTGAGATATTATGTGTGAGTGCTCGTTCGCTTGCGCGTTGGATGGTCGGTCCGTCTGCGATTGGATCGGAGAATGGGACCCCGAGTTCAATGAGGTCTGCTCCTGCTTCCACAAGTGTGAGCAGGAGTTTGGATGTAAGCTCTGGGATCGGATCTCCGGCACAGAGGTATGGCATAAATGCCCTGGCACCGTGGTCTCGGAGTTCTTGAAATTTTTTGTCGATTCGATTCATGGGTATGCGTGGGTCTTTGTTTCCTCTTAATAGGTTTTCTCAATTATACTTTTCCTGAACGGTGTTGTACAAACTCCGCTACCTCCCGTGGAGTTAATCTCCTTTTAATCCCATAAGATTTGACAAAACATTCGCCATTTTTTGTATAACAAACTTCACTTGCCTTTGGGACTGCAAGTTCAACGACACACAAATCGTTTATAATAGTTTTTTGGTCCGATTCGTAAACCTCATGAAATATAATCTTGCAAGTTAGAGACTGTCCGCTGGGGCTTATATGACTAAGCTTGTTAGATACTCCTTGACTGATTTTATCCCGCTGTGACCGAGTAAGTTCTACACCTACTACGGATCCGTCATCTCGTATTCCCCAAAAAATACTTCCACCTTCAGCATTTAAAAAAGCAACGGCATATTCCTCGGCAATTTGTCCAATTGAATTCACAGGTTGATTGTTTTGACTAATGTCTTTAAATTCGTGGTGGAGGTCTTCTTCAAAAGAGACTGTCTTATATTGAATAAAAATAGTGGAATCTGTTGCGTCAGTGGATGTTGCAAAGGAACCTGGCGTAGGAGAAGGGCTTGATAGAGACGCAGCCAGTTTCTCCAAATAGTTATGAAAGTGATCTGAGTAGGCGCGGTAAGGGG
>JAPPDN010000952.1 GCA_028824575.1 Candidatus Poribacteria bacterium
CCCGGACGTACTGCTTACTTCGGGTTTCTGGAGATCGGTCAACCGAAAGCAGGGGAAACCGTTTTCGTCTCCGCCGCTGCGGGCGCGGTCGGTTCGATTGTTTGTCAGATCGCGAAAATCAAAGGCTGTCGAGTTGTAGCGAGTGCCGGTTCAGATCAGAAAGTTGCATGGTTACTTGAGACAGCCGGTGTTGATGCAGCTTTTAACTATAAAAACGTAGATGACTTGGAAGCCGAACTCAGAAAACATTGTCCAGATGGACTTGACATTTATTTTGAGAATGTTGGCGGAAGACACCTCCAAGCAGCACTCGCGGTAATGAATATGCACGGACGTATCCCGCTGTGTGGCATGATTTCTCAATATAACGATATTGAACCTACGCCAGGTCCGACGAACCTCAGTGCTGCTATCGGCAAACGGATTAAACTGCAAGGGTTTATTGTTACCGATTTCATGGCGCGGAACCCTGAATTCTACAGCGACATGCGCCAGTGGATATCCGAAGGTAAAATACAGTGGGAAGAGACGATCATAGAGGGATTAGAGAATGCACCAAAAGCGTTTATCTCGCTTTTCACAGGCGAAAAACTTGGAAAGGTCATCGTTAAAGTCGAGCCTGAATAATCAGACATAGGGAGTCGCGACCAAAGTTCGCTCCTACAGTCCTACAGTAGGAAAGGGGTTTTACAATGGCAACCAGAACAGCACGCGCCACTGTGATGAGTGGCAAAAGTTTTGAAGTCCGAGAGTATCCGATCGTTGATCCTGAACCCGGTACGGTTCTCGTACGTCAGGAGTTAGGCGGTATTTGCGGCACCGACCTCCACAACTGGGAATTTCAGCACATCAACCACGATATTATTCTCGGACACGAGAACGTCGGTGTGATTGAGACTTTAGGTGAGGGCGTTGAAACAGACTACCTTGGGAATCCAGTCAAAGAAGGCGACAGGATCGCACTTTCTCCGAGCGGTGGTCTCGGATTTTCGCCATCGGAAGAAGCACCGTATCTGCGCGGCGGCTTCAGTGAATACATCTACCTATCAAACCCGTCGACAAATATGTTTCTTAAAACCGATCTTCCCCCTGAAATTGCCGTTCTCGCGGAACCGGCTTCGTGTGCCGCACATTGCGTATCACGTGGAAAAATCGAATTCGGGGATACGGTTGTGATTCAGGGGACCGGTCCCATCGGGCTGCTCGCGCTTAATTGGGCGAGAGTCTCTGGGGCGGGTAGGCTCATCGTCGTCGGTGGCCCCCCGGGAAGACTTGAGATGGCGGAAAGGTTGGGCGCAGACCTTACAATCGACATCGCCGAAGTACCGGATCCGGAAGAACGCAAGCGGATTGTTCGGGAAAATACTTCACAAGGTGAGGGCGCGGATGTCGTCTACGAATGCACCGGTTTCCTCGCTGCTATTCCTGAAGGCTTAGATTACATCCGATATGGTGGGACTTACGTTGTATACGGACATTTCGTGGATGTTGGCAGCTTTGACTGCAATCCGAACCAGATGTTAATGCGGAAAAACCTTCGTTTGGAAGCCGGTTGGGGCTTTGAGCGGAAGCACTTCCTTCGTGCTATCCCGATGTTGGAAAAGCATGCATCCCTCTTCGACGGTTTTGTAAGCCATATTCTTCCGTTGGAGGATGTGTCTAAAGGCTTTGACGCACTTCACGGGAGCTATCACTTAGATGGGAAAGATGCGATTAAGATCGCTGTCAAAGGCGGTGCTGCCTAAAAGGGGATGCTTTAACTTGAATCGTAGGCGCGCTTTCGGAGCGCGCCTATAAACCGCTTTAAGCAAATGCGTCTGCTTCGACATCTGCCAGAAATACGCGTGCATTATTCTGCAAGGCAGACCTGTGGAGTGCTGCCTCAAACACCAATTCATTCCACGCGGCTTCACCGTCTGCGGGGAACGCTGTATCGGCATGCATCGCCTTGACGACACCATCCGCCATCCGTTTGAAAGACTCCGGCATCTCAGGTTTGCCCTCTTCTGCTTCCCAGACTTCCTCTATTTCTGAACTATTCGCTTTTCTGCGGGAGTAGGAGCCTTCCAACCCTTTTGCCTCGGCGTAAAATTCATCCCCAAGCACCTTGACGCGGAGCGGATGATCATCGTAACCCCATAGGTTTGTACCGCTGAGAGAACCGATAACGCCATTTTCCCAACCGATATGAATCAAACGTCTCCAACCACCACTTTCATTCGGATCCCCGACAACGCTTACCCACTCCGGTCTCCCAACCGTCCAGAGAATCTGATCAATCACGTGAGACCAACAGTTGAAGTGTGCGCGCGCGTGTACCATGCGAATCTCACCCAACCGTCCCTCGGCGACATCGTCGTGCAATTTACGGAAATGGTGCATAAATCGGTAGTTGAAATCAATCCCGAATTTAAGGTTGGAGTCGCGCCACGTTGCAATAGCAGGTGCCGCAATGCCGAGGTCCTCTTCACGGACACGATCCTGTCCCTCTAATCCACAGAGCGGTTTCTCTGTGAATACATTCTGTCCGGCTTCGAGCAGTTGGCGCAGCGGTGGGATACGCCGGGTTTCGTTGACAATGAGAAGTACGAGATCCGGATCACAGTTCGCTAAGAGTTCCTCAATTGTTGGATACCCCGGTACCCCAAAGTGTTCTTTCGCGTTCGCGAGGAGTTCAGGATCCATATCGCAGACAGCCACGACCTCCGCATCCGGATGGGCGTGAAAGTTTCCGCCGTGCATCATCCCCATACCTCTACCGCTGATAAGTGCACATTTCGTCATGACTAAATTCCTTTCTGTTTACCAATTGTTCAATTTTAGGTGTCCCCACACAGTCGCGAGTTTCCCTTCAGGTTGAACGGCAAGTCGTGTGGGATCAAAGTTGTCGGCGAATATCTCCGCCTCATGTTCAGGCGTGGCAACGATAACGTTATCGACACCATAAATACCGAATTTCCAGCAGTCAAAACTGATATTTCCTGATTTGTAAGTATTATCCTTGACTTCACACTCAGCGATCTGTATAGGTTCTTTCTCAGTGACATCCCATATATGAAT
>JAPPDN010000136.1 GCA_028824575.1 Candidatus Poribacteria bacterium
TGTGTTTCGGATCCATTTTTTTCCAGTCCATCTATAAATGAGACTGGCGAGATACATCTGCAACGGTTTTAGCCTGAAGTGTTTGAGGTAACGGAGTGGAAACCCTAAGCCGTGTCCGGAAATAGCGAGCGTGCCGCCCGGTTTCAGGACGCGTGTAAGCTCAGTCAAAGCAACACGATCATCAGGGACGTGCGGCATAACGAGGAAACAGGTTACGAGATCAAAAGTTTGGTCTGCGAACGGCAAAGTCGGAAGCGAGGCACGGAGTAAGGTCGGAACAACAGAAGACGGATCTATTGAATTTTGGATTTGAGAACGTCCAAACACCAAGAAGGTCTCGTCTACATCAACCCCAATGAGGAGTTCCGGTGCATCGGTGGAAAGTGCGACAAGGAGATTCCCAGGTCCGCATCCGACATCCAAGACTCTTTTACCAGTAGCATCAATATTCAGTGTATCCAGTTGTTTTCGTGTTGCGCCGTGTTTTAGTTCACGGTAAGCGTTCTGAATGTAATTGGAATGCCATTTTGTCAACGTATGATTCATTCTTTTAAATATTAGGTTTTTGCTCCGTTTTTTCCTTCGTCAAAAACGGGTTTCCGATCAAGCGGATAGCCATAGTATGACAATCGGGGTTACAAACTCCTCCTACCAGTTTAGGACACGTCGTACCGAACCACCACCTGCTAAGCCGTGGGGAAACTGTCGTAAGTTGGAAACAAAACAGCGTAAGCCCAATACCCTTGGTGATATGCCTCTATTAGCTCAATTCCCATCATCCTTATAAAAACTGTCCGTAGACATCTTCCAATTTCTTGACAGATTCCGCAGTGTTGAACTTCCGCTGAATAGTTGCGCGCGCGTTTTTGCCCAATTTCTCAGCAAAGTCCGGTTCGGTCAATACCTGTTGCAGTGCCGCTGCTAACGAAGTTGGATCCTTCGGGGGAACTCGAATGCCGTTTGCCTCGTTTTCAACCAAGTCTACGATGCCCCCGACATCCGATGCGATACACGGCATCCCAATTCCCATCGCTTCAATCAGGGCATTCGGTGAACTCTCGTGGAGTGACGGGAGGACAAAGACATCAGCCGTTAAGAGCACAGAAAAGACATCCTCACAAAAACCGGGGAACGTCACCTGTGCTGAGAGTCCATATTCTTCCACAAGTGCGCGGAGTTCTGCCGCCAGTTCACCTTCACCGAGAAACATGCATCGCCATGCAATATTTTGTTCCTTCAGTAGGTTTAACGCCTCTATTAGATAACTATGCCCCTTTTCCGGTGCGAAGCGTCCGACACTGACGATTAACTTTTCCTCGGTTTCAGGTGTTGGTTTCCGCCGCGCCCACACCTCGGTCGGCAATTCTAATAGATTAGGAATGCTATGAATCTTCTTGGTTGGATACCGCTGGCAGAGAAAGTGTTGAATCGGTTCGGAATTCGTCAGTAGGACATCGGCGGTGTTATAGATGACCTTTTCAGTGAGCCAGAGCCGGAATTTGCCATATCGGGCGTGATAATCGCCACGTTGTGAGGCGACAAACGGGATACGCCGCCAAAAACCACACTTACGAGAAAGTCCACAGAGGAAATTGGAATACCAGAGCCAACTGTGTACGATGTCGGGTTTAAGTGCGCTGACAATACCAGCCATGGTGAACGCTTTTTCCAGTAGGTGCCGACGTTTGTCTCGCGCCGTGAGTGTGGTAACTTCTCGGACGCAGGGCAACGCAGCGAGTTCTGCTACACGTTCCCCCTCGGCACGGCTCAGCACTACAGATACTTCATACTGTTCTGGCGGTAACCGCGCTAATGTCTTGAGGAGTTGGGATTCGGCACCGTCTTTTGTCATGGAATCAATGATGTAAAGAATCCGCATTATTAGTTTATCAGTTATCAGTTTCCAGTTTCCAGTTACCAGAAAGAGACGCTCCATCGAAAACCTCTTTTAACTGGCCACTGGTTACCGATACACTGTTACGCTTGCGTCTTTAACTGGTTACTGGCCACTGGTAACTGGTTACTCCTACCAATAGGTGTAAAGCAGGACTTCTCCAATGATGAGTTGCGCGACGAGTATCCCCGCAACCCAATAGAAATCTGCCAGCGGACGCGCCGTGAGGTGCTTGGCAACTGGAATGACAAAAAACGGTACCATGAAAATCCAGATACGCTCCACTTCCATCGTAAACAAAGTCGAAAATGTGAAAAAGAGGAGTGTAATGAGGAAACCGATGACAAAAGTGTCCGCGTTTTCGTGCCGGAAGATCCAAGGCGTGCGCGGTGCACCAATTTCCTGTTCAGATGCCAGTGCGTTCTGCCGCCATTCTCTTATCGTCGAGACAAGCTGCCGCAGATAGACAGTTGTAATTGGCAACCCTACCCCGATAAGGAAGGCAAAAAGGTTGGCAAAACTCAGATGGAAATAGCGTCCGACGCTTTCGTACCCAGTCCCCATGCCCGCCTCGTCCTTTTTGATCGCTGCCCAGAGTGCTTCAATCGGACGGAATCCAGTCAGGACGAAGAGCAAGAGGTAAAATCCGATGAACCCTGAGCTCGCGAACAGCAGCACCTTCAGATATTGCACGAACCGCTGTCGCTCCAGTAAGGCAATAACGCACAAAAACACACCGACGACGACCGTAGAATACGTCATGAACATACCGAGTGCGAGCGAAATCCCCGTCAATAAACTATAGGGACGGAATTCATACCATTTCTGATCAGGTATGGTCTCTCGCTCTCGTGCAAGATAAAAGAGGTAAACGCTCAAGATCGGGAAGACGCTGAACGGACCGTCCATTGACGTGCCAGTGAACATCACAAAATTAGGGGTGATAAGAAAAAGGAGGAGTGCGTAATGTGCGACCTTTTTGCCGTAAAGCATATCCGCGAGTCGGTAGATCGGTATCACCGTAAGCGCGGTAAAGAGGATTGTGATTAAAGATGCGGATATGAGATTGTACCCGAAGAGTCCGCTGACATGCCATAAGAAAAGCACACCGCCCGGCGGAAGCGTGCGCGCGTGCCCTGAAAGCGTAACAAACAGTCCCGCTTT
>JAPPDN010000712.1 GCA_028824575.1 Candidatus Poribacteria bacterium
TTCATAACAACTCCTTTTTGGCAAGCCGCGCCTTAAATTTCTCCTTTGCTTTCACGGGTCATTAGCGTCAGGAAATTCTCAACGCGATCAATAGCCGATTGAGCGCGGTCACGTGCTGATGCGTTTTTTTCCTCTTCAGCCAACCACTGTTTCCGCTGTGGGAGCCACTCGTTTGTCAAGTGGTCAAGTTGGTTCAAGAAGTGCGGATCCTCATTCTCACTCACGAAATATTCGATGATACCGAGCAGCCCGTATTTCCGATTGATCTCCATATCGTCTAATTCATCTACCATTTGCAAGAAAAGCTGCTGATTCCTGTCCTGTCGCCCTTGGGCAAGTTCACGAGAGGATTCGGTTAGAAGTTTGTCAACGAATTCCTGCTTGGAGTTAATCCAGCGCGGCAGGTTCCGCACATAATCCTCTAAATCGAAACTTCCGCGTTGGAGTGCGAAATAGGCGTGAATGTGAATGTTTCGGAAAAAACCGGTATAGCCGACGTTCGGATCCATAGTGTCTGCGTCATAGAGGATCTGGTTTTCAATCCTGTTGTAGAGCAGTTTAAAGTTCTCCTCTGTGAGGTTCGTAGGCTTTAGATGTGCGAAGACAACAGCTGTCGCAGCTTCCACGAAAGCCGGTTCAAAGTCGTACATCGCTAAGATATTCTCAGTAATAACTGCCCCAGATTCGTGATGGACCTTACCGTGGAGGTTATGCTTGTTGTAAAGTTCCGTAACGATGTTCTGACCGGCGGGCGTAAGCGGCTCGTTTAACCAAAAACCATCAGGGGTGAAGACACGTTTTCCTTCCGCGTCGGTCTTAAAATCACCGTCATATCGTTTAGTGATGTCGTGCAGCGTGCCAGCAACTTCAAGCAGTTTCACGTCGCCGCCTTCCCGTCTACCGAGTTCCATACTCGTCGCACGCACACGCATCGTGTGGTTCCATGTATAGTGTCGCCATTGGAAGCCAACGCGGTTGTGTTCCCAAAGCGTGAAAGTTTCGTTGACTAAAGTTTCCAATTCATTCAAGACTTGGCTATAGTTCATAAAAACTCCTTTTGAGTAGTTGTCGGTCTTCAGTTTGCCTTGCAGTGAGAGTTAAGAGGGGTTTTGTAACCAATAATGCCCATTGGGGGGTACTCAATACTCCTGATTTGCTAAAGTTCCTTTTGACTGATTGTCGATAGACGATACCTATTCACCTTAAAAGTGGTGAGGCGTTATATTTGACACTAATGAGCGACAATCCGTGTGCTGGGACTGACATCCCTGCTGCAGACCTATCTTTGGCTTCTAAAATGCGGAGAAGCTCGGTTTTAGCATCCTCATATTTCATATTTTTCGCGCCGCTTGCAAGCAAAAACTTGCGATTGAAAGTTAGCACGGTGCCGACGATCGCGCGGACCATACCACGCAGAAACGAATCGGCTTCGATTTCAAAATGGATGTATGGTTCTTTCTGCCACCAGTGTGTCTCGTAAATCTCACTGACAGGATTGATACGATCACTTCCTGTCTTTTGAAAAGAGGAGAAGTCCGATTTCCCAATCAGAGTTTGGCAAAGGTCACTTATTTTTGACACGTTGATTTCTTCGGGGAAAAAATAACTTGTCTGTCGTGAAAGCGCACTCGGGTATTCTCTATTCAAAATCGTATACCGATATCGCCGACTTGTCGCACTGAAGCGTGCATGAAAATCGGCGGGCACCTCTGATGCAGAGCAGACAATAATATCCCGTGGTAGTGTGGCGTTGAGTCCTTTCTGAAAAGCGATGAGTGGCATCTGCGCAGCCGTCCGAAAATTCGCTACCTGTCCTTCCGCGTGGACACCGCTATCTGTCCTCCCGGCTCCGATGATCTGTATCGAAGTTTTCGTTAGTTTCGTCAAAGCGTTTTCGATTGTGGCTTGGACTGTTGGTACATTTGGCTGTGTCTGCCAACCGTTGTAGTTCGTGCCATCATATTCAAGCACGAGTTTGATATTTCGCATTGTATTACCCTGTCGTCGGCATCTGAAAGCCTCATACATAAAGCCTATCACATTCCATATTAAGTGTCAAATCAATTCAGTTTTCAGTTATCAGTATGGCGACTGCATCGCCTCTCAGTTGTCAGAGGACTGGTTATCAGCTTTCCGCCTTGCTAACGAGATTTACAACTGCGTCTTAACTGATAACTGAGTACTGACAACTGAAAACTAATCAAGCAATTGACAAATACTAAGGTCAAGATATATAATAACTTAAATGAAGAACGAAACCATGGTCTATCACATCGAAAAAGAGCATAGCGGCACCCGCTTGGACCGGTTTCTGCTCCACGCAACTGAAGCGATGTCTCGAACCTATCTGCAGCGACGGATTCGCGATGGCGATGTTACCGTCAATGATAAAGTGGGGAAACAACCGAGTTATCTGCTCCGAGATGGCGACCGCGTCTGTTTAACACTACCACCACCGCGTCCTTTAGACACCGTAGCACCTGAGCACATTCCACTTGATATCCTTCACGAGGATAGCCACTTAATCGTTCTAAACAAACCCGCTGGAATGCTCGTTCATCCGGCGAACGGCGTGAACGTCGGGACGCTTGTCAATGCACTGCTGGCGCACTGCACCGACCTATCCGGAATCGGCGGTGTAGAACGACCGGGGATTGTTCACAGATTGGACAAGGATACGTCTGGGATCCTCGTTGTTGCGAAAACAGATGTTGTGCATCGCGGTCTATCCGTACAATTTGAGCGACATAGCATTACGCGTCAATATGCCGCTGTCGTGTGTGGTACACCGGCGAACACCACTGGAACGATTGATGCCCGAATTGCAAGAAGTCGGCGGGATCGACGGCGAATGACAACCGTCGAAACCGGCGGACGGCATGCCGTTACGCACTGTGAAGTTTTGGAAAGGTATCCCAAGTTCGCACTTGTTCAACTTACGCTCGAAACCGGACGGCTTCATCAGATCCGCGTCCATCTGCAACACATCGGGCACCCAGTCGCTGGTGATGCTGTTTAGGGCGCGTTGTTCACCGCCATAAACAGCATCACCAGCG
>JAPPDN010000651.1 GCA_028824575.1 Candidatus Poribacteria bacterium
CAACCAGTTCGTCGTTATAAGGGTAGGCGATGTGCATCAGCACAAACTTCGCATCGAGATAGCGAGCGAAGAGCGCGCACATATTACCGGCAGGGATGCGACGCACCGGCATCCGATCGTTACCTGCATAATAGCCGGTGTGAATTTTGAAAGGGAGGTTGTGTTCAATCGTGAGTTCAACGCCACGCGCCCAGCACCAATCACCGAGACAGAGGCGCGTTGCCTCATCAATGTCTCCGGCGGGTTTTGTGAGAACGGCATTAAGCGCAGTAGAAGCCTCTGCATCGCTTCTTTCAATCCAGTCGAGCGTGCGGTTATAGGCGTGTTGCGATTTTACGGCGATAGCGCACGGGGCATGTTTCGCGAAAAGTGCATCCATGCTGTGTTTAAGAGAAGCGAGGTCCTTGACTTCAACACCCGTTTCGGCGTGGATCGCACTCGGATCCACCTGTCCACCACAGAACGTTGCCCACGAGAGATCGTAGAGAAAAAAATCGGGACCAGAGGTGTCTGGCGTGCACTGCCAACTAAAATCGTCTGTTTGAATGTGGTCAAGATTCGCGAGATCATGTAAGATATAGTGGCGTTTCCCTGGGGTCCGGATCGTCTTTACTTTATCCTGTGCGGCCGCGAGTCCGTCACCCGTTAGTTCGTCAAGTTCATAGATGTGTTTTGCGATAAGACTGACGGCCTCGCCGTATCCAGTAAACTGTGTTGCTTCCCACGCATCGCGGATGCCTTCAAATCGTGAAGCGATGTCTTGAGACGCATCCATCAGGTTCGCCATCGCTTTTGAAGAGGCACCGGCGGTTACCAAGTCGGCAGGCACATAGTTCCCGAACAGGTCTTGGAGGATATCAGGACCATTTTCAACCCATTCAGTTTCGCGCTTCATGTGTTCGTGTGTATCCACAAGACGGATAGATTGGATGTGATGTGTTAAATCGGTGGTTGCCATGCAAGGTCTCCTATAAAAAGTTGAAACGAAGTCTTTAGTGTCTCGTACTTGACAAATGTGTTAAGTTATGATTTAATAAATATGTAATGGCTTGGCAATTTGCCTCTCTTTGCAGTGTTGTTGGGCGGAACCTTGAAAATCAAGGAAAACGAAATTCGCTCCATTATAAGAGAGTCAGAGGTTTGTGTCAAGGAAAACCGTACATTCGACAGAGTCATTTAGTTTTGAATTTTACGCCGCTTTTAAAATGGAAGGTTGCGATCCAACGATGGCTCGTACATCACTCGGCGGTCTTACAGTAAAATTGAATGGCTCTGACAAATTCGGGGAGGCTCAGATGTAGACTCCCTATAAATGAGAAATGCTCGCGCAGGCACGCGAGTGGTTATTGTTGCCTTCTTGATGAGGGACCAGACCACAGGAGCATACAATGCCTACAGGACGGATAAAGTACTATAATTTCGATAAAGGCTTCGGATTTATTGCGCAAGATAGCAGTGACGCGGATGTTTTCTTGCACAGTTCTGCCATTAAGCAGCCCGAATATGAAGAACTCCGCGTCGGGCAGCGCGTAAAATATAGTGTCGTTGAAGGTGAGAAGGGACTCGTTGCCCAAAACGTTGAAGTCCTATTGACACCAACGGAACGCCGCTGGCTGCGGCAAGGGAAGGCAATTATCCCGCGTGGTTACGCCGGATTTCCAGGGCAAAACCAGGGACAATTTATCGCTGATGAGGCAGCACCTGCGTCTAATCACGACATAGGCAAATCAGAACCGGTTCGAGACCGCCGAAACCGTGATACCGCCGTGGCACCCTCAAAACCCACATCGAAACCACGCCATCAATCCGCCTCAACAAAAGATTTTAAGGATGCTGAGAAACCCGCACAAGACGGGCAAGAACAATCTTCAAAACAACTCAGCTTCGGTGACCTCTATATCCTCAAGCAGATTAACTTTGAAACGTCAATGTTTTTCGCGTTGTATAACGCTATACAACTTCCGGCGACTGTCCTTGAGATGACACTTTCGAGTTTGACACTCAATAGTAATGGCAAAGAACAGCAGATCGCTAAAACAGATGTTAAATACTGCTACAAAGACTTTGACGCAGAGAAAGTTCAAGCAGCTGTTCAGATTGCGGAAGATGTCAAAGCACAACAGTTGACGCAATTACCACCCGACGCGCAGCTGTGTGAGGTCGATACGGAAGCCGTGCGACATTCCCGAAAAAATGGATCCCCTATCGAAATTACGCTCCGAGAAGGAGAGATCTTCCGGGGCATTGTAGACTGGGTGAGTCCTTATGAAATTAAACTCATTTTAGAGAATGGCGCGAAGGTCGTCATCTTCCGACATGCGGTCTACAAGCTTTCCGTAGATTAAGGGTTACTATGAAAGCGTATTATGAACTTCTCGGTGAGATTGAGCGTGATGTGAAACGCTTACGCGAAGCATCGGGAGGTGTGCCGTGTCCATCCACCTGTTTCGCCTGCTGCCATAACACGGCGACAATGGCGATCAGTGAGGTTGAAGCGCGAGATTTAAAGTTAGGATTGGATGCGCTTCCCGAGCAACTCCGTGCGCATATCCGCGCAAAAGCGGAACGCAGCATCAAAAAATTGGAAGCACACGGACACAATATCGAAAGTATCATGCCAGACACCGGTATGGAAGCCGTTAGCGTGGTACGCGGTAAGTTAGAAGGTGAGTGTCCTATGCTCATCGGTGGGGTCTGTTCTGTTTACGAACATCGTCCCGTTATCTGCCGCGTCTGGGGATATCCAATTCATAACGGCAATGATTTAGCCTGCTGCCACAAAACTTTCCTCGGCAAGCGCAACCGCTACCGTCCCCTCAATTACAACCGCTATTGGAAGACCTGTCAAACCCTTAGTACCGAATTGGGTGCCACGCAAAAAACGCCGAACTGTTATCTTGTTTCTCGACTACTATCGGAGTCAAAAGCCTGACACACCATTTTTGGAACAATGGAGGCACCGTGAAAAACAGATTCATCCTTTCCCGCTTTTTTTATTTTGCCTCTGTCCTCAGTCTCCTGCTCTGCTTCGGTTGTGGAGACACAGAAGACGAG
>JAPPDN010000948.1 GCA_028824575.1 Candidatus Poribacteria bacterium
GGCAGGTATCGGTCACCTACCGGGATTTCCATTTCTCGACGCGCAATCTTTCGGCGCATGGTTCTGTTTAGGTGTCTCTGCAATATGGCTGACTCGGAAGTTCATCGCGCGACAGGTGAAAAACGCCTTCCGAGGCAACCCTACCGAACTTGACCCAACCGGTACACCTTCGACACATATCCGATATGCAATCATCGGCTTGATCATCGGGAGCATCTTCATCCTTGTCTTCTTCAAAAGCACAGGCACGCCGATCTTCAGTATCTTCGGTTATTTCACGCTTTTCTTTGCGTTAGCGATTGCGATCACACGTATTCGGGCAGAAGTCGGGCCACCGGCGCATGATGTGCCGTGGCGACCAGATAAAGTGCTTGTCTCTTTTCTCGGCACACGGCGGATCGGTGCGGAGGGATTAACGACGTTCAGCATGTTTCACGGTTTCAACCGTTCCTACCGCTCGCATCCGATGCCGATTATGTTAGAAGGCTTCAAGGTAGCACAAGTTCGCGGACTATCACATAACCGCTTTATCGTAGCTGTCATCTTGGTGACTATCGTCGCAACAATTTCCTCAGCGTGGGCGTATTATGCGCAAGGCTATTACTACGGCGGCGCAGTCTACGGTGAGCAAGCACAGTGTCGCTGGACTTATGAGCAGTTAAAACAGTGGCTCATTAACCCACAATCTATAGACGTTGGTGCTGTCTCTGCCTCTGGTGGTGCCATCGCCTTAACGACGCTCTTGATGGTACTACGCCGCCGATTTATCTGGTGGCCCTTCCATCCCGCAGGCTACGCGCTCTCGCTGAGTTTCTGGAATACAAGTTGGTATTGGTTCTCGATTTTCTTGTCGTGGGGGATGAAAGCGATTCTCTTTCAGGCAGGCGGTTTACGGACCTATCGCCGCGCGATGCCGTTCTTCATCGGTTTGGTCATCGGAGAGTTTTTCGTTGGGGCAATCTGGACACTCATCGGCATCGCTTTAGAACGTCCGATGTATCGGTTTATGTTTTAAAAGTTGTCAGTTATCAGTTGTCAGTTATCAGTTAAGAGTCATGCTGTGGCAGGTACAACAAAAGCAACCGCCACAAGAGATTAACTGAAAACTGAAAGGTTTTCGCAGAAAAACCGCACTGACAACTCATTCTGTAGCATAACCTGTTAGGTTGTGCATACGGACGTGTTCAAGATAATCCACGTAGCACATAAGGAAATAACAATGAAACTTAGTTGCCTTCCTGTCTCTCTTTACAACGACATCTTCACGGGAAAAAGCAGTGTCGCTGATTGGATTCAATTCGGTGCCGAATTAGGGTTAGACGCTGTCGATTTCAGTATTAAATTCTTCCCAAAGCGCGACGCGGAAACGCTAAAACAGACGCGCGCCGCCCTTGAAAATCACAATATAACCCCGTGTATGCTTGCCTGCTATTCTGACTTCACGCATCCCGACCCCGCACAACGCGCACAAGAACTAACAGACCTGAAGGCTGACATCGCACTCGCGAAAGCATTGGGAGCGGAATTTATTCGTGTGACGGCAGGGCAAAACCACCCCGGCACCGAACGCGTGACAGGCGTGCAATGGGTAACAGATGGATTTCGACACGCGCTTGACGAAGCGGAGAAACACGGCATCACGCTCGCTTATGAGAACCATACGAAAGGCGCACCCTGGGATTATTGGGACTTCTCACAACCGACAGAAATATTCTTGGAAATCTTAGATGCGCTCTCCGACACGCCGCTCGGGGTCTGCTTTGACACCGCGAACCCGCTTGTTCTCAGTGAAGATGTACTCGCACTTCTGGAGCAGATTGTTCATCGCATTGTTGTCGTCCATATCTTCGACCTGCGTGAAATCGGCGTATTTGAACCTGTCCGCGTCGGCACGGGGGCATCACCCATTCCACAAGTCTTCTCTCGCATGAGACAAGCAGGCTATGATGGCTGGCTCAGTATCGAGGAAGCCAGCCGTTCAGGACGGGAAGGCTTCACGGAATCCATCGCGTTCGTTCAGAAAACGTGGCAACACGCGTTAGCCGCGTGACGGTTCACTCATCCGCTCTTGTGCTTGGCGTGAGAGCTCCGCGAGATGCCCATCGTTTGCTCGCACCTGTTCAAGGTGTATCCACCGCTCTGGTGTCGCCGTGCGTATCATCTTCTCACCATATTTCCGGTCAATCCAGAAGCGTGCAGATCCGGCGATATATGCCTGTAGCGCATCTAATTTATCATCAGGATAGCGTTGACAGAGATTCATCGTAAACATCCGCCGACGTGCGCCCCCGCCGAAAGCAGCATGCTTCGTATTATGGTTAAACAGCACCAGATCGCCAGGAGTTGTCTCAAAGACTGTTGCGGGAACATCTTTCCCATGCATCTCCCACAACTCTTGGCTCTTACCAACTCGTTGAGCCAAAGCATCGGCATAATTATCGCCGAAGAGGTGGCTCCCTGGAATGACACGGAGCGCGCCGGTATCGCGAGTCAACGGATCCAGATAAAACGCAATCTTAATATGCCTCGGATCTTCTAACTTATGTCCACCATCCGAGTGCCATCCGGTATCGCCGACGTAGAAATTGCCGTCGCTGCCCATGTAGTTGAAATCATCACCGAGGAGTGATTTTGCAATCGCCAAAATCCGCGGGTCATCCAATAGTGATGACAACTCTTCACTCTGATCGATGAAGGGGACGATACAGGAGCGGGCAGTACCTTCGTGCGGTTTACCGTCATGTCCGCCGCCTCTCTCTTCCCAGACGGCTTCAAAAGCATCTTGGATCGCCGTAATCCGGTCCGCCATCAGTTGCGGAAAACTGAGATAACCGAACGTCTCGAAAAAACTAATCTCTGAATCGGTGACGGTGAAATCATGCTGATTCATCGTTACATCCTCCAATATCATACAATAGAACCTTACATTCATCCGGTTCCTCTTGTAGTGAAGCCGATAAATAAGTGGACATCTTTGTAGCATAGGCTGTTAGCCTGTGCCAGTCTGAATGCCTGTTATAGGTATTCAGACTGTTTGAGAGTGCCCAATT
>JAPPDN010000286.1 GCA_028824575.1 Candidatus Poribacteria bacterium
GCAAAAAGGGGGGTATTAAGATGGCTGGTATAAGACTGAAGAACATCACTGAAAGCAGCCATTTATTCGAGACTAAGAAAGGACGCTTCGTGAGAATACCTCGCAGCGCGATTACAAAGAAAAAGAGTGCGAAAATTCCGAACCAAATTGGAGCCAGAATCGAAAATAGCGTGATATAGAAATCAGAATCCATCATCAAATTCCTGTTTTCACCAATAATTATAGGTTTAATGTATGGCGTAAAGCTGCGTCAATTTTTTCCATTGGAATTGAGCCAACAATACGCTCAATGGTTGATTCAACAACTGTGGCAAGATTATCAGTCATCACTACCGAGTCCATGATTAATCCAGATTGTTGTCCCTCCGGTGTGGAAACTAAAATAGGGACACGACTTGGATGATTAGCACGAAACATTTTGCTGGTAATCATCGCTACAATCAGTTGAGGCAAATTGGTTTGAAGATTGTCCGCTTGAACGATTAGTCCCGGACGTAGTTTGGCTGTGTGCAAATTAGAATCCGGAAATCGTGATAAAATGACATCACCGCGTTTGTAACTTGGCTTTTTCCTCATCGTAGTTGTCATAGACATTCATCTCGGGACTTTCCCAATCTTCCGCAAAGGAGGCGAGACGTGCTCGCATTTCTGCCGCTTGTGCTTCGTCAATGCCGCGTTCCCGTAAATCTATATTACCTATTGCTCCAAGTATAATTTTGGGGTTGATGAGTACACGGACAGCATCAAAACCTGCTTTTCGGACCTCCAGTAGCGCGGAAACAATAGCGGCCTCCAAGGAAAAGGCTTCACGGTGAAAATGAATTTGGGGCACCCCCTCAACTGTAGCAATCGTTCCGTCATCAAAAATACTATAGAGCCGATCGGCTTCCTCCTCATTCGGGGCGGCTGTTAAAATGAGTGTGAATTCATGCGTTTTCATGGTAAATTCCTTCTTTATTGATTATCTTATTATTTCGCGTATTTCCCCGAATGCCGTTTTTTAGCAGTGTTTCGTCATACTCGGGACGCAATTCGTCATTACGTTCAATCTTATCAGTCGTTTTGAGGCTGCACGAAAAAAGTGTTTGACAACTTGTAGGAGAAACTTCCACCACACCAATTTCTCTGACTTCCGTGGAAGTCGGTAAAACAATTCGCCGACAAAGGGTTACCGCTTCAACAATCTGCGTCTCTGACAAACCGAAAGCGAGTGTGCAGTGCGGCGTCCATTGTCCAACAGTGTAATACTCCCGTTGTTCCCTTGCGTACTTTTTGAAGATTTCGTGAAATGCCGCGTGAACACTCAGCAATGCCTCAGTAACAGTTACCCCTAAAAAAACGACCCCTTCCGATGTAGAAAAAACGCCTATATTCGGAAACGACAATCGAAACGGTGCCACACTCGCCGCAAAGATTGAAAGTTCCTGTGCAAGTGAATCTGTTTCAAGATGGTCGCACACCCCAAGCGATACATGCGGACGATAACCACCTTTGGGCATAGAATTGCTAATCCCTGCTTCATCAATGGCTTTCCATGCGTCACGAATGGACGCTTCGGTTGAGGGGTCAAAATACAGTTCAACAACAAACGGCATATTAAACTCGGCATTACAGATCAGATTCGTTAATTTTATTGTAGATGTCGGTGCCCATGGCGACTAATTTCTCTCGTATTTCATCCCAATCGTCTCGGTCATTTTTGCCTTTATCAAGGACAGGAAATATAACTGTTGTGAGTTGCGGTGTATCTTTGTATTCGTAATCGTAGTCTGATTTTGGAAATAATGGCATAATTTCGGCCCGGCGTTCAACGTGATTTGGTTTCAGAAAGTACAATCGAATATAGCATTTTTGATTAATAAGTCTAAGCCAGACCTCTATACCGGGAATAGTTTTATTACCCATCCAGCCCTTATTGTGATCAGGCAGAGGTGGTCCGGCAAATAGTTCTCCGAGTTCACCACTGCGAATCGGTGCCCAGAATTCATCATATTCAGTGTCCAATTGCCTCTCAGTTTGAATATCTATTGCAGGTCGAGCAACCTGATGAAATGAGAGTTCTTTGTGCTCATTTGCCTGTGCTTGGATAAGATACCAGTCAATTTTGCTGTCTTCATTACGCAGATTGCAGGTAACAATCATCAGTTCTTCAAAATCCTCAGCCACCAAGACAGCCACATCCGCTTTTTTCAAACGTGCGTAAGCCTCAAGTCTCCCCAATGATCCCAATCTGCCTTGCCAAACTGGTTTTCGACGACAAGTGTACGATCTTTACCAACAGCAACAATGTCTGCCCTACGCGTGCCAACATTGGATTCTGTCTCTGGATCCTCAAAATTTCCTACTCTGAGGGCATCGAGATTATCAGCGAGATCTGCGGAGAAATCCTCTTCTCGTGTGTAGATTGATGAAAGCGGTACTGTTGTTTGAAGGTTCATTTCCGCTCCTCAATAATTGTTTCTGAGACAGGTTTCCCCTTGACCTCAATGAGTTGCCGTTCAATCGTCTCAGTGGCATGAGGCTTCTTCAATTCCTTAACTAAGCCTTGCGACAGCAGGATTTGATGAAATACTTCGAGTTTGTCAGCTTCGTCCTGCTCTTTCAAGAGTTTCCGTAAGTGATGCCGATCAGCCGGACTCAACGTTTTTATGGCTTCTACGATTTCTGGCATTCGCATTGTCTGCCTCCTTATTACCTTATTCACCTAAAAGTCCAAACTCACACCCATCATAACCAACCGCGGTGAGCTCCATGACAACGGATGTGAATGCTTCTGGCTGCTGAGCGGGATACCGTAGCGGTCGTAGGTTACTGCGTCTAAAATATCATCAAGGTTTTTCGTGTTGAAAACGTTCCGAATATCCACAAAGAGCGTGTAGGTCAACCCACCAATTCGGCTCCGTTTGCTGAGGAGCGCATCAACATTGTAGGTCGCTGGATAACGCTTAGAGTTGATGTCGGGTTTGATCGGTGCTCGCGGATTCGGTGTATAGGGCAAACCGCTGCCGTAGCTACCAATCAGATTGACAGCAGCATCGAACGGTAATTG
>JAPPDN010000559.1 GCA_028824575.1 Candidatus Poribacteria bacterium
GCGCATCGAGTGCTGAACCGAGTCCGAAGAGCAACGCAGCACCGCATGCCTTTACAGGATGCCATTTCCCAAAAATAACGATCGCCAAAGCGATGAACCCGCGTCCGACTGTCATCCCCGGTGTAAAATAGGGGACATCGGCGAGGGAGAGATAGCCGCCAGCGATGCCTGCCATCGCACCCGCGAAGAGTAGACAAACTGTCCTTAAACGGCGCACATTAGCACCGACGGTGGCAATCGCCTTCGGATGCTCACCACACGCGCGTATCCTGAGTCCGAGCCGCGTATGGTAGAGGAAAAAATAGACACACGGCACCAGCAGAAACGCAATGAAAACGAGGATATTGTGTGAAAACAAGGCATGCCCTAAGACAGGGATTTCGGAGAGCATCGGGATGTTGATCTGCTGGAATGCTGGCACGCCTTGTGCAATCCCTGTTACACCGAAGAGTCGTTGATAGATGACCTCTGTCAAGCCTAACGCTAAAAGCGTCATCGCCGTGCCGATGATAACCTGATCGCCACGCAACCTTATCGCACACAACGCAAAGAGGGCAGCAGCGATAAGTCCACTGAGTCCAGCCATTAGAAGCCCGAACCACGGTGCGAAGGCCACGAATTCCGCCGTGTAGAATGAGCCGACCATCCCAAAAAACGCGCCGATGAGCATCATCCCTTCAATACCGATGTTAAGCACACCCGCACGTTGGGAGATGACTTCACCTAAAGCTGCCAGTAGGAGCGGTGTCGCCCCGCGTATCGTTGCCGAAAGAATTTCTTCAAACATGTCTTTAACTCTTAAGTTTTTGCTCGTTTTTCCCTGCCCCTTCCCAGTAATGGGTGGGGACCCCTGTCGAAAAACGGTTTTTGCTTAGGTTGTTACGGTATGGAAAACAATTACGTAGGACTTACGCAATTCCTCTTAAAGTCCCCCTACCCCCCTGATAAGGGGGGATATGGGGGGTTGGGGGATTTAGGGGGTTTAAAACTAAAAAATCTACCATCGCGTGCTAAATCTCCGTAAGTCCTTTTACGTTTTTCGTCTCTGATAATCGTATCAAAAAATTACTTCTGTATCAACATCTTTCGCGTTGCTGTGAAATCACCCGCCGTCAACGTATAAAAATAGGTGCCGCTCGCGACGGGCTCACCGAGGGAATTCCGTCCATCCCAATATGCTGCACGGCTACGGGACTGGTACTTTCCAGCAGATTGATGCCCTAACGCTAACACCCGCACCAGCCTGCCATCTACAGCATAGATGTGTAACGTCCCCTCGGCGGGTTTCGCTAACTGATACGGTATCCACGTCTCAGGATTGAACGGGTTCGGGTAGTTTGGCAACAGAGCCGTCTCTTTCGGGAGTAAACGTGCCAGCAGCTGCTCTAATACTGCGATGCCGCGCAAATACGCAGGATCTGTGAGTCCCATCTGACGCGCTTGTGTTAGCATATCTTGTACCTCTGCTGCGGTGAGTCCTTCAAGATCCGAGGCGTGTAGGGTCGGTGAAGCAGCCGTTCCCTGTCCCAACACACCTGCAACCATAACGAGGTCTTGGATATTGACGACACCGTCGCCGTTGACATCTGCACGACTTTGCCCCGTCTGTCCAAGACTTGACGATACCAAAACGAGGTCTTGGATATTGACGATCCCATCGCCGTTGACATCTGCTGCTACGACGGCATTCGGTGGACGTTTATAAACAGCGTTAACATCTGCTTCAATGCCGACAAACATACTCCAATCTCGATCCCGCTCACTGACTTTCACGAGTAAGAGATTATCCCCTTTTTCCAAATCAACTGTGAAATCGTCCTTGAAATCAGACGCACTCCGATCAATAGGGTGATTATGCACCACTTCCCCGTTGAGCCAGACCTTAATAGCGTCACTACTTCCGACCTTCATCAGCACACCGGACTGAGCCGTGGCGGATTCAAGCGTGATCAGCGCGTAAGAGGAATGATCGTCTATATCACCTTCAGCCATCCCGATATTGTTTAGAAGGTCATTGATGTTATCTCCACCGCGCGGCGTAATCTTTCCGATGTCCATGTATAACCCCCAACAGTATCGCCTTCTGTGGCACCGTTTGCTGCGACTTCCGCCTCTGTCACGGCACCGGCACTAACAGCAGCGAGCGAATCTATATTGATGGCGCGTGCGCCCCCTTGCCAAGGTTCGGTTGGCGCGATCATCCAGAGCCAGGGACCGATAATCTTGCCAAGGTTCAGATCATAGCTGACTTGAATCCCTTTCGCCTGCATGGCGGGGATGTGTGTGTTGAGAGAAGTGTGACTCAGTGGATTGTTCCCAATAGACAGGAGTGTCAGTTGCGTTAACCCGACTAAAGGCATTATATCGCTAATTTGATTCCCACGAAAGCTAAGATATGCCAATTGTGTTAATCTTTTAACGGGTCCAATATCCTGAATCCGATTATTGGAAAGAATTATGCTACGAAGTTTCGTAAGTTCTGTGATTGGCGTAATATCACCAATAGCATTGTAGGGAAGATTTAAATATTCCAGATTGGTTGCATATTCAAGACCCGTAAGGTCTTTTATTTGTTTGTCAGGTAGACGACCGGAAGAACCGTAAGTATACTCTCTTGATATATTATTATATGGAACGAGTCTACCTAAGCCTAACATATCCAATTCTGTGATAGCAGTCCCAGGGGCTAAGTCAAGGGTTTCCCTGATCGCCGCTGCTAAATTTGCATCGGGTATTAATATAGGTTTGGATTCTGGAAGCAAAGCGGTCGTATCAATCGGAAATCTTTTGCTTATAGTAAAGTTGCCCTGCGCATCAATAACGCGCAGGGCAACATATTCAGTTGCGGGTGCTAATGCAGTTGTGACGAATTCGATTGTGGTATTGTTTCCGTTTAGAGATTTACAATCAGACACTGTGGTTGGGTCAAAGACTGGATTGCCTGGCCAAGAAAATGAATTCGTAAGAAGCTGTGCTTGATGAAGTTTTGCGGAAGAACTTATCTCAAATTGGAGACGAATAGTATTCGGTGAAGATACGAAAGCAGG
>JAPPDN010000487.1 GCA_028824575.1 Candidatus Poribacteria bacterium
TGGGTTTCGCTATTTGTATCTACAAAAACGGGTCGTTGAAAATCGGCTACTTCTGTATCAACGGGTGGGTTCTTGGTCTTTTACCGCTCAACCCAACCTACGGGAGTTTCAATCTTTATTTTCAAGCTCATGTTAAATCTATTCATCATGGAGCACGACGATGATCGCAGAAGATGTTCAACTCATCCACAGAATTTTGTCGGGCGATGAGGCAGCTTTCACTGCTTTAGTCCGAAAATATCAGAAAAGTGTACATGCTTTGGCGTGGCGGAAGATCGGTGATTTCCACTATGCTGAAGAGATTACGCAAGACATTTTCCTCCAAGTCTATAACAAACTTTCAACGCTTAAGGATCCGCGCCAATTCGCTGGCTGGCTTTATGTTATGACAAGTCGGCACTGTAGCAATTGGCGGCGCAACAATAAAGCAAGGCTACAATTGCTGGAGACGATAGCTATGGACGCAGTTGATAAATCTGCATACGCGCGTTATGTATCAGAGCAACGCGAGGCTGAATCTGTTGAAAACCGCCAGAAGCTTGTCAAGAAATTGATTGATAAACTTCCTGAGAGCGAACGCACTGTCATGACGCTCTACTATCTCGGTGAAATGACCACGCGAGAGATTAGCAGATTTCTCGGTGTCTCTGTGCACACAATTACCAGCCGCCTGCAGCGGGCACGACGACGTTTACAACAGGACGAAACACTCTTGATACAAGAAATGCTCGGGAGTTTTCGGCTCTCTACCGACCTTGCAGAAAGCATCACGCAGAAAATTGCCGATATGAAACCGATCGCGTCGCCCACTACAAAATCCCCTATTCCGTGGCTCGCCGTCGGCGTGGCTGCAATCTTGGTGGTGCTGATGCTCGGACTTAGCAACAAATACCTCATACGGTTTCAGCAACCGTATAATTTTGAGGCAGCATCGGAACCGACCATCGAAATCATTGAAGCACCTATTGTCCTTGACACTGACGCAAAACCGGCACTTCACTCTCAAGTCGGGCGCGCTATCATGACCCATAAGACCAATAGTCCGGGATTACAAGATTCCGAGACAGTTTCAGCACCAGGTGCACAGGTGCATCCAGAGGAGACCGTCTCATGGATGCCCGACCCAGCATTACGTGCCGCCGTTCGGGAGGAACTCGCACTTCCGGCAGCCATGCCCTTAACGCAGGAGATGCTGCTGGCACTGCAGCGTCTACACGCCCGTGAAAAAGGTATCACTGATTTAAAGGGCTTGGAATTTGCCCAAAATTTAGTCAATTTACATTTAGGCGATGAGGGGAACGCTATCATCAACTTAAAACCCCTCGCTACGCTCACCGATCTGACTTATCTCAATGTAGGTGGTAACCAAGTCACAGACCTGAGACCGCTCGCGAACTTGACGCATTTAACCGGACTTAGCCTCTGGAATAACCAAGTAAACGATATATCTCCACTCGCTTCCTTGACTGCGCTTACTTACCTGAATTTGGCTGACAATTACGTAGACGATCTCAGTCCGCTCGCGAATCTGGTAAACTTAGAAAAATTAGACCTTTTTGACAACAATTTGCAAAATGTGGTGCCGCTCGCAGACTTGAGAAACCTAAACCATCTGATCCTTACGGAAAACCATATTAGAGACTTTAGTCCGCTTATAGGGCTGACGCATCTGCAAATATTATGGATCAAGGGGAATCCGATAAAGGACCTGCGCCCACTCTCTGAACTGCATCTTACGGATCTGAAATACGATGGTGTAGCAAATCACGCATCACGAACGCAGCCTTCTGAGGCATGGATGCCAGATCCAGTATTGCGCGCCGTCATTCGAGGCGAACTCGGACTCCTACCGGAGATCCCATTAACGAAAGAAGAGATATTAAGGTTGGACTCCCTTGATGTGCACGACAAAGGCATCCTTGATATCACCGGCTTAGCGTTTGCCACGAATCTCAGAGAGCTGCGCCTGGGACGGAATCCAATCACAGATTTAAGTCCGCTCGCAAACTTAACGAAACTTAAAGACTTACATATCGGCGATATCTCGCTCCCTATGGCAAACCTTGAACTCCATCCGTTGGCGAATTTAACGAACTTAGAGAGGCTCCTTCTGCACAGAAGTGGCGTTTTGGACCTAACACCGCTTTCGGGATTGACAAAACTGCGGACATTATCCATTGAAGGGAATCCAATCACAGATTTACGACCCCTCTACAGATTGAATCTGAGAGAACTTGACGCGAGCCACTGTCCGCTAATAGACCTGCATCAGCTCGCGCGTCTCACCAGTTTAGAATATATCTGTCTGGAATACAGCGGTATTTCGGATATCCGTCCGCTTTCCGCGTTAACGAACCTACATATCTTGGATATTAGATACAACAACATTGAAGACATCCATTCCGTTTCGGGGTTAACCGCGCTGCGAACTTTGTGGGTACAGGGGAATCCGATAACAGATTTTACACCGATCCCCAAACTGAATCTCACGGACTTCAAATATGATGCTATCCAACAGATGGCGCAACAAACTAACTCTGCTGAAGTGTGGATGCCAGATGCTGCGTTGCGCATTGCCGTCCGCGGTGAGATTGGACTCCTACCGAATATGCCGCTTACCAAAGAGAAGATGCTACAACTGCAGGAACTCAATATCTCTCACAAAGGTATCCATAACATCCGTGGTTTGGAGTTTGCCACCAACCTCAGCGAACTTAACCTGAGTCGGAATCCGATAACAGACCTATACCCACTGACAACTTTGATGAACCTTAAGGTCTTGAATATTTCGGGACTGACGCCCAACACACCAAATCTTGACCTACACGCGCTGACGAACCTCATCAGCTTGGAACGACTTTGGCTAGCGAATAGTAAAGTTTCGGATGTCCGTCCGCTTGCTGTATTGAAGAGACTTCGTATTTTGGATATTAGCGGCAACGCCATTGGAGACATCAGCCCGCTTGCAGGATTAGTCGCGTTGCGGACATTGCAGGTTCAAGGAAATCCGATAACAGATTTCACACCCCTCGTTG
>JAPPDN010000168.1 GCA_028824575.1 Candidatus Poribacteria bacterium
GTTAACATCTGCGCCATTTTTCATCAACACCACTGCTGTTTCGTGTCCATTATTCCACGCTGCCCAGTGTAACGGGGCAAAATTCTTATCATTCGTTGCGTTAACATCAGCCCCATTTTCTACCAGTACTGCCGCCGCTTCATAAGCGTTGTGCCATGCTGCCCAGTGCAGCGGTGGATAGCCATATTTGTCTTTTGCGTTGACATCAGCCCCATTTTCTATCAACCCTACCACTGCTTCATAGGCATTGTCCCGCGCGGCATCGTGAAGGGTAGCATAGCCATGTTTTTGTACGCGTTTAATTGTATTGTTATTATCTGCGCTCTGCGAGTTGATGTGCATGCCAAAAGTGTCGTCAGGTTCTGATACCTCAGGTCCGTTTTGTTGTTTCAAAATAATATCCTCCTGATTTCATCGTTGCCAAGGCACACTCCCTGCCTTCTGTGTTTCTGCTTGAAAGAGTTGGCTCATTTCTCTGAAAAGTGCAGTCTCCGTCTGGGCGTTGTTCGTCGTTTCCAGTGGGTCGCTTGATAGATTGTAGAGTTCCAACGGTTCAAACGGACTGTTGTGCAACAATTTGATGTCCCCACGCCGGACGGCATGTTGGCACTGTCCGAGAAATCGTTGTCCACCTTCTCTGCGTAGCCAATAGAGTACACGCTCCGAGAAGTCCTGCTGTTCGCCTTGGAGCGTCTGCCAAATTGAGCGTCCTTCGATGCCTTCGGGAATTGATGCGCCCGCCACTTCACATATCGTCGGGAACAGATCCATGAGCAACGCAACCTGATCCGTAACATATCCGTCTTGGATGTATCCCGGCCACATTGCACACGTGGGAACTCGGATACCGCCTTCGTACATCTCGCCTTTTTGTCCGCGTAATGGCCCGTTGTGAGCACCGACGTTCATTTGACCGCCGTTGTCAGATGTGTAAATAACGAGCGTGTTGGACAATTGATCGGTGTCCTCAAGCGTATCGAGTACGCGTCCAATACCAGCGTCCATGTGCTCAACGAGCGCGATATATTTTGCGCGTTGTGGTGAAATGTCGGGTTCGCGTTCCTGTACCCGCGCAATCCATTCATCAGGCGGTTGGATCGGCGTATGCGGCGCGTTATAGGCGAGATAAAGAAAAAAAGGTTCAAACGATTGTGCTTGCGCGCGAATGAAGTCCATACTCCATTCTGTGAAGAGATCTGTCGCGTGTCCTCTCGGATCAATGGTATCAAAACCGTGACGCATGTAGTTTATATCGTGTCTGCGGTGTGTGTAATAGTCGTCCATCATGTCGCCGAGGAACCCGTGAAAATGATCGAATCCGCGTTTGCAAGGGTGATTCTCCGGTTCGAGTCCAAGGTGCCACTTACCGATGAGTGCGGTACGGTAATCTTTCTGTTTCAAGGCTGAAGGGAGCGTGACCGCATCCTGTCGAAAATACCCCCAACTATTTTCTGGATGGGTGCGAATTACACCTGGCACCCCGGCCCTATCGGGATAGCGTCCGGTCATGAGAGATGCCCGGCTTGGCGAACAGACGGAGGAGTTCGCGTAAAATCGGGTAAACCGTGTTCCGTGTTCAGCAATCCGGTCAATATTCGGGGTTTGGATTGAGGGGCCGTTGTGTGCCGAAATATCGCCATAACCGTGGTCGTCAGCGAGAATAAGGAGGACGTTAGGCAATTGTGTCATAGTTTTTCCATAAATATATTGTCGCGCGAGGTGTGTGGTAATATAGTGTTAGTTTTTCAATTCACGAATTCACACCATACAGCCGGGACACCGACTGGCACGCCAATTGGCGAAATCTGGAGTTCTGACGTGTCTATATTTCCTACACTACCTGTCACGATTGACAGATTGGTATGTGCTTCTTGTAAATCTTCGGCTGCGATCGCCGCTTTGAACTCCGCGATTGCAGCATCGCGTTTGCCTTGTTGATGGTAGACGATGCCAAGGTTATTGCGCGCTTCAGCCATTGCTCCGGCTTTTTTGTATGCAGCAACAGCCGCTTCAATGCTGCCTTCGTGGAAGAGGATAATTCCGAGGTTGGTATGTGCCTCTCCAGAATCTGGGTCACTGCGGCGTGCGCCTTCTAACATAACTTTTGCTTCATCAAGCCGATTTTGGCAGATGTAAACGAAACCGAGGTTGATCTGCGCTTCTGCTGAATCAGGTGCCATATCCAGTGCTGCCTTGTGCAACGCGATTGCCTCCTCGTGTTTTCCTTGCCAACTGTACACGAGTCCAAGATTTGTATGCGGTTCTTCACCGCCGTCGAGTTCAATTGAAGTCTTGAATGCATCAATAGCACGCGCAAGTTTGCTTTGCAGCAGGTAAACGAGTCCGAGATTATTATGAGGTTCTGCCAGCGTTGGATCGGTTTCAAGCGCGTTTTGATAAAGTTCAATGGCTTCATCAAACCGTCCTTGCCAACTATAAATCAGCCCAAGGTTCAACTGTGCTTCTCCACCATCGCCAAGCTGAATTGCTTTTTCTGATGCGCTTATAGCCTTATCAAGTTTTCCTTGGGAGATGTAGACGAATCCTAAGTTCGTATATGCCTCAGCGGAGTTTGGGTTGCACTGGAGTGCTGTCTGAAGCGATTGAAATGCTGCGTCAAGTTTCCCCTGCCACGCATAAACGACACCAAGATTCGTGTGGGGTGCTGAGAGATTCGGATCGAGCCGACGCGCTTTGAGATGTAAGACGACCGCTGCGTCTAACTCACCTTCCCAACAGTGCAAGACACCCAAATTAGTGTAAGGTGCTGCCAAATCAGGTGCGAGACGAATTGCTTCATTTAAGGCAACTTTTGCCGCATCAAGCCGTCCGTGATCAACGTCGTCACATGCTTGACGGTTCAATGTTCTTGCGCGTTCAATATGTTCGGTCATGCTATTTCTTTACAACAAATATCAAATGTGTGCAGCCAGTCGTTCAGTGCGCACACCAGCTGCACTTGATTTGCCGAATCTATTGCCGAGATTTGATGCCTGCCCATGTCGTGCCAAGTTTACCAGAAGGCTCAACAGG
>JAPPDN010000325.1 GCA_028824575.1 Candidatus Poribacteria bacterium
AGTGGCATTCCCAAAGCTGGTAGAGACTCTCAATCGGTACGCCAGAGATTCATAAAAATCCTTCACCTGTTCGAGGAGTCGGTCTTGCTTTTCTTGTTTATCTCGGATGCCTTTTGGCGTAAAATCTAACCAAGATGTGCTAATCTCAGTTTGCAATTTTGAACTCCCTTGAAAGGCAGCATTCATAGTGGCACGGTTTGGCAGATCGGCGAGGTATGTTAATTCATCAGAGACTGCTTGAATAGCGTTCACAAATTCACTATCCGTTTTGAATTCGAGGGAGGGTGTGATTTGCACATCGGTTCCTTCCATTTGCAGTCGTGCGTTTACTGATTGCAGCTGCTTAATAAACTCCGTCCTGTCTCTGAGTATATCTTCAAAAAGGTCTCCAATTACCAAACCTACCGTTCCTGAATTATTTTTCAGACTGTCTGTCATTGATTTCAATCCTTCCTCAAGCGAATCGCCAAAAGCAGTGGTAGTGGCTTCAAGATCGAAGCAGACACCTAACTGATCCGTACCTTCAAGAATATCAGTAAGAAAAGATTGATAAGCTGGGTTCTCTGTGATAGCTTGTATGGTCCCATTATGGGTATCAATAACATTTTCACAGACCGCGCGCTGCTGTGAGAAGACAAGAATGTCGTCTAAGATAGCAAAACTGTTGCCATCACCGTTTTCGCTCCAATAAACAGCGTTTTTATAGGTTGTTGGTGTGCTTCCGCCGGTTTCCGTTTCAATCACCTGCTTAACCGTTTCGATGTCCTTTAAATGGATAACTGCGGAAAGTTGCAGCGGTTTCAAACCGGTAAAGAAGATTGCGAAATCTCGGTCCAAATCCAATCCGATGGCTTCAAAGTCGGCTAAGCTCTCAAAATTCGCCCCCAGGGCACTCGCTAACATTTGGGCAAGAATTTCGGGTGATCCTGATTGCGGTGAAAGGTCTGTGAACAGTGTGTTAATTTTGTTATCCAATTCAATCGCGTTCGGACAATAGATAATGCCCAAGGTTTTTTCTGGAATTAGATGTAACACACTGTCGCTCGAAACAGTAGGTGAAGGCGTTTCTACTGCTTGATCGGACGCTGCGTTCCTAAAGCATACTGTCAGAAATGTTAACACTATAATGAAGGATAACCGTAAAAATTTCTTTTTCATTTTTCTCCTAAGGTTAATGCCGCGTCGCATTACCCCTTTTCGTTTTCGAGCGAAACGTGAAACATTCCGCGCTGGTTGGTAATAATATAAAGTTTGTTGTTTGCGAAAACGAGTTCTCGGATACCATCAGGAACTTCTGGGGAGATCTTCTTCCAGTTACCACGATTATCCAAACGATAAGCACCAGCGTTGCACACCCCGTAAACTGTAGTTTCATCAACCGCAAGACCAGCGACAATAAGACGCTCGCCTTCAGTGTCAGTAAGCACACGCCAGTGTTCTCCGTTTTGTGAAGTTAAGACCCCTTTGTTCGTTGAAACGTAAACCGTTGACCCTACGAAAGTAATCTCTTTGAAACGTTTAAATTGAAGCGGCAGGTTTGGCGTAAGGTCTTTCCAATTGGTGCCCTCATCGAACGATTGAAAGAGTTTACCGTCTCGCATCCCGACGTAAATAGTTTTTCCCGAAACAGCCAACTGAAATCCTTTACGACTGTTAGCGGGTTGCTTTCCGCTATCTGTGAGACCTGTACTGACCCATTTCAATGTCCCGGGTTTACATTTGAAAAGTTCTCGCCTGTACTCAATATAGAACGTTTTATCGCTAACTGCAAGCTCGCCGAGTGTCACCTCACCTGCTAATAGATCCTTTGAGTCAAGTCTTTTATCATATTCAAAGGAGGGAAGTCCGCGAACGGGGCTGAGCGTATTACCATCAGCAGACAACTGGAAAATGCGCAACTTGCTTTTTCTTGTAGGTGCACCGAAAATGTCTCTTTTGCCTTTCTCAAAGAAAACCCCGTAAGGGACATCGTCAGCGACAACTAATCTCTGATTAGGAAAATCAGGATCGCGAGGCGAATTCCAACCGGCTCTGAAGTTAACAGAAGTCCACGTCTCGCCGCGGTCACTTGATTTGACAATTTTCCAGTCGTTGTGGACGTAGAGCGCGTTTTTGAACGCGACTAAATTCCGCATTTTGGTGCCTATCATTCCCCGCATAAACGGATGCCACGATTCACCACCATCGGTTGTCCGATAGACTTCATATTTACCTGCATAAAAGGTATTGTCGTTGATTCCTGCAGTCGGGGTGTAACTGGGGGTATACGGAATTTCTCCGAGGTTCGTCCATGTTTGTCCATTATCCCGTGAACGCATTCCATGGAGACCCCCCGCTACTAAAAGCGTCTCACCCGCAGCGATGAGTTTGATATCTATCGCTTGCTGCATGGAGAAAGGTGCGCTTTTGGGTGTGATCTCAATCCATGAATTGCCGAGGTCAGTTGAGCGGAAAAGCGTCCAACGGGTTTTGCCGCTTTTGAATGATGCTATGTACGCCGTGACTTCGGCATCATCTATCTTGAGTTCGGATGGCTTTTTTATTTTCATCCGTGAATAATCGTGGCACGCTGCCACATAGAGGGTGTTCCCAGAGGCTGCCAAAGAGTCAAAGGAATCTAAGGTATTCGGAGGCTCTATTGGCAATTCTTCCCATCTGTCCGAATGAAGCCGGTAGAGTTCTAAGTCCGTAAGCACAAACACGGTATTGCCAATAGATGTAACCGTGGTAACTTTGAGGGCTGATGCTTCTGCGTCAAACTTAAAGCCGTCGTTGAAGGCTGTCCACTGTTTACCGGCATCCGTAGATCGAAAAACACCTTTTTTGTCAGTGACCAAGTAGAACGCTTCGTCCGTTATGATCAACCCTTTCGCTTTGCCTTCTGGACGGCTACCGAGCGCATGCCATGTCTTGCCGCGATCAGTGGAAGATAGCAGCTCTTTAACAGAGACAGTGTAAAGCGTCGTACCGCGTTCTGCCATCGGCATCGGATAGAGTTGTCCATTCGTTACACTTGCATTGACGAGTGTCCA
>JAPPDN010000022.1 GCA_028824575.1 Candidatus Poribacteria bacterium
CTGGACTCGCACTTCCGACACGTGCTGTCATGACGACACCAGCGATTGCCATCAAGGAACCCATCGTTGCAAATACCCGCAACGTAATACCGCGAACATTAACCCCCGAAAGGTACGCCGCTTCAGCATTGCCGCCAACTGCATAGACATAACGTCCAAAACGGGTATGGTTCGCAATGAAATGGAACACGAACGCCAATCCGAAAAGAATGCATACTGGAAACGGAACGCCTTTATGTGCATTCATCACAGCGATGAAAGCGATAATCAATGCCGACATCCCGACTATCTTCAATAGAAACATGAGCAGAGACGCTTGTTCTGGGTTTCCGTATTGCAGCCGCCCAACGCGTTGTCGGTAAAATCGGTAACCACTAATGCCAAGCCCGACAATCATAAGTCCCCATCCGAGCATCGGCGAGAGGTAGGCATTGCCAATCGCTTTGAGCCAATTGTCTGGGAGCAGAATGGTCTCGCCTTTGGTAAAAGCCAACATCAAGCCGCGATACGCCAAAAAGCCGCCCAGTGTGACGATAAACGCCGGGATACGCTGATATGCGACGAGGTAACCCTGCATCAATCCCATTAGGATGCCGATGCAAATAACGATGAAAAGGGTAACGAGAATCGGTTGCCCCCACCACACGTGTACAATCGCTGCGATCGCACCCAGTAAACCGGCACCGTAGCCGACTGATAGGTCAATGTTGGCAGAGACAATAACCAAGGTCATACCGACAGCGAGGATAGCAGTGACGGCGGCTTGGCGGGAGAGATTGGATAGATTCCGAGTGCTGAGGAAGGTGCCACTGGTCAGCAGTGTGAAAATCACCCAGACACAGAAGAGCGCAAGCACCATCGCATACATACGGAGATTAAGATTTTTTAACAATTGGGTTTCCGCTCCGATTTTTCCGTTGTCAAAATCGGGTTTTCGATGAATTTGAAGCGATCTATCATGATTAAGTTGTTTAAGAGTGATTCAAAGAGGTAGCAACGGCAAGCCTATGGATATTCAGAAGAAATGCTGTTTTCATGCCATCTGCCCCATTAAAAGATTGAAATTCTCTGTTGTTGTTTTGCCAATTGCCTCCACGGAGGTGCCGCGGAGTTCCGCAATTTTCTCCGCTACGGCACAGACATAAGCTGGTTCATTCCGTTTACCACGCCGAAATTGCGGTGCCAACCATGGACAGTCCGTCTCGATCAGCAACCGATCTTCAGGCACCTCCTGCACCACTGCCTGCACATCCGTAGCATTTTTATACGTTACAATGCCACCGATGCCGATGTGAAATCCGATCACAAGACTTCTGTGCATCAATTCAACATCACCCGTAAAGCAGTGCAGGACCCCTCGGATTCTTCCACGCCGTGCTTCTAAAATAGGCAAGATGTCCATGTAGGCATCACGGTTGTGGATAACAATAGGCATCTGCAACTCTTCAGCGAGGTCCAATTGTTCTTCAAACACCGCTTTTTGTACCGGGCGCGGTGAAAGGTTGCGGTAGTAGTCTAACCCCATTTCGCCAAGCGCAATCACCTTCGGGTGTGCAGCGAGTTCACGAAAGGTTTTTAGCACATCCGGGGTCAGATCCTTTGCATCGTGCGGATGCATCCCGACAGTGGCATAAATGTGTGGATGTTTCTCCGCTAATGCCACTGCGCCGAGACTGGTCTCCATATCAAAACCGATGACCAAGATATTGGAGATGCCTGCTTCGTCCGCGCGTGCTAACACTGCATCGCGATCGCGATTGAATTGAGAGAGCTGGATATGTGCGTGTGAATCAATGAACATCATCAATAATTTTTACATCAAAGGTGTTCGGATAACCGTTTCAAGTGTATGTGCGCGGGGTGGTTGCGTCACGAGAAACAGAATCAGATCCGCGACATCCTCTGGGAGCGTCAGATGCGCAATCACATCGTCAGGATGGTTATCACGACGCATCTTGGTATCAACGGGTCCCGGACAGACAACTGAGGCTTTCACGCCGTGTGGTCTTCCCTCGTTGTTTGTTGTCTCGGTGAAACCAATAACGGCGAATTTGGAGGCGCAATACGCCCCACCGTTGACATGCCCAAATTTACCAGAGACCGAGGAGACATTAACGATATGTCCATACTTCCGCTCACACATGTGGCTGAAGACGGCTTGTGTGCCGAGAAATACGCCTTTGAGATTGACAGCCATTGTCAAATCCCAATCCTCTTCTCGAATCTTCGGAATCGGGTTGTGGATTGCCACCCCTGCGTTGTTGACGAGGATGTCCACCTTGCCGAAGATGTCAAGTGTTCGTGCAACCATGGCATCAACATCAGTTTTCAGCTGGATGTCGGTTGTGATAGCGAGCGCGCGTCTGCCGAGTTGTGTTACCTCTTCGGCGACGGCAGCTATCTCGGTGTCAGTCCGTGCGGCAAGAACGATGTCCGCGCCTTCTCTGGCAAATGCGAGAGCAGTTGAGCGACCGATGCCGCGCCCACCGCCTGTAATAATCGCGATATGGTTTTCAAGTTTCACGAGGCCTCCTTAAAGTAGTAAGTTAAGTGTCGCGAGCACAACCCGCTCCTACAGCAAAACCATTCATTATAGATCGCGAGCGACAAGAAACCCCCAAGCAAAAACACTCGCTCCTACAGGGTATTACTGAATTTGATATGCCGCGAGCTTCTGTTTGTTGAACAGAATACCGTGCCCTGGACGATCAGGTGGTGAAAAGTGCCCGTCTCTGAGCGTCAACGTGTCGTCAAGTACCGGATCAAGTGAAGGTATATATTCCACAAAAAGCGAGTGTGGTACCGCGGCAGAGAGATGCACATGCAAATCCATTAGGAAATGTGGGGAGACAGAGAGTCCAAAACATTCCGCGGTGTGTGCGACCTTCATCCATTCAGAAATACCACCGACGCGCACAGCATCCGGTTGTAGAATGTCCGCTGCGCCTTGTGCGATGTACTCCTTAAAGACATATATATTGTAAATCGTCTCGCCGATAGCGATCGGAATCGTAGTTTTCTCGCGCAACG
>JAPPDN010000356.1 GCA_028824575.1 Candidatus Poribacteria bacterium
CCACAGGAAGCCCCACCGCAATCCAAATTGATACAAAAAATCGACTCTGGTTTAGTGATGGCCGCTCCACAAGACAATGGAATGGTTCGCGGCTGCAGCGGCACAGAAATCTACGAGGGGTTCTTGAACTGGAGGATAAATCGGGCAATCTATGGTTCACTGAAGGACGCGGGATGCATCAATATGATCCAAACCTTAATGAAATTCCGAGTACTGTTAATAGCGGGCTTGGAAATGACGAGGTGCGGACGATTTTTGAAGCCGTTGATGGTAAATTATGGTTCGGACACAATAACGGCGTGACAGTATTTGATCCGACACCCGCTGTTAGTACACATGCGGGGCTTGGCACTAAAAGGATTCGCACGATGTATGAGGATAGCCGAGGCTACCTCTGGTTGAGTGTCCCAGGGAGTGTCACTCGTTATAATACGAAAACAGACGAAAGTTTCACAGATCCATTAAGGTTAGACCGTGCCCAAAACGTGGCTATCTCGGGGGCGCAAGACATCCACAGTGGACGTTCGCAGTCTGAAATCGTGAAAATATTTGAGGTCGGCGGAGATATCTGGTTCATAAACGCGCCAGAATCTCATTTCGGTGCCACACAATATACATTCTTCCGGTACGCAAACGCAAGTTTCGATCATCAAATTTCCATCTCTATTCGGACAAAAACCGGCCCCGGGGGGGAACGCTCCGATAGCAACACCGATGTCCTTGTTACCGAAGGAGAACATGTCTGGCTCGCTTTTGGCGGGCATCTCTTCAAAGCGGACGTAACAGGACTTTTATGGCTTACAGAAAGAGGTTCACAGAGAATTCTCTTTCAAAAAGCCACGGAAATGCACCGAGGCACAAGAGTGCAAGCAATAGAACCCGGCGCGGTTGCTATTACAGACTTATACAGAGATACTAAAGATAGACTCTGGGTGCATTTTGGGAACGGGAACGTAAAGCGCTACCCGCAGAATATTGATCGCGCAGCATCTACAACACGCCCTATTGCACCAGATGTGCTTAACCTTAAGGCAACAACACTCCTGAAAACGACACCAACAGGTAAATGGTTTTTCAATGCGGTGACAGGCAGGTTGATCCGCTGGAATAACATCGAAACCGGTGAACCGGTTGTGCTTGACGGCGAATCTACTTCTGCCCCGCTCGCAGTATGGCAGAACCCAACAGAAGGAAACGAAGAGGTTACTTTCATCTTTTCAGATGCCCTTAAGACATATCGCGGCACGGTCTTAGAAGAGACGCAGACTATTAATGAACTCGGTACAGCAAACGCCTCCTTGACTTCTCAGGAAGGAATCCTTTGGCTCGCAACATCTCGTGGTGCAGTCCGCTACGATGGGATAAACCTGACAACTTACACAACAAAAGAAGATGGATTTCTTGTTGACAATGTACGCGACGTAATAGAGGATAGTCGCGGAAATATATGGTTCGCAACGCGGGGCGGCGGTACCGTCCGCTACGATGGTGAAATCTTCCACAACCGAACTACAAAAAACGGTTGGGCACATAACAACATCTCAAAAATTCTTGAATCCTCCGATAAAGATATTTGGTTTGCGACTGAAAGGGGTGTTACACAGTACACACCCACACGTGGTGGGCTGCCAGAGTGTCGAATAACCACCTTAGAGGCGGATAAACCTTATACGGATCTCTCATCCAACTTAGTCCTATCTGCGCGGGGTGCTAAAATTTTTAATGTCCGAGGGATCAGCCCACTTCGAGAGGGACTTTCCTATGAATTTAAATTAATCGGATTGGATACACCCGCATGGACAACACTCTCAACGGAGGAATTCGCACTTTTGCCTACCGGCTCTGGTATACCATCTGACCAATGGGTGCCGCTTTCAGCCCCTGGATTGGCGAACCAACAGGCTATGGACAACAGTGGGGTTACGCAGGCATTCCAGAATCAAAACGGTATTCTGCGTATCCGATATACCGGTCTTAAGGCGGGGAACTACAGTTTCCTCATCAAGGCGTTCCGTATAGATTGGGCATACACCGCCCCACCGGCAGCTGTTGATTTTAGTATCCCGCCACCGATCTGGACGCGCTGGCGAACTTATTTACCGACGCTTATTTTTATAACGGTCGTATTTTCTCTGATTGGTCGTCTTATTGTTAACCGACGACACACATTGCAGCTACGCAATGCGATGCGACAGCAGGAAGAAGCGGAGATGCAACGGATCCGTGCTGAATTGAGTGAGGCGCAGAATATTCAGATGGGGCTGCTGCCTACGGCGGCACCCGACACGAAGGCATTTGATATTGCGGGGATGTCGGTTCCTGCAACACAGGTCGGTGGTGATTTCTACGATTATCTGACTGTAGAGAACGGGCAGACCGCTATCGCAGTAGCCGACGCTGCAGGAAAAGGGTTGCGCGGCGCGATGAACGCTGTGTTGACGAACGGGATGTTGTATGAAGTCTCGCGTTTCAAATCCGAAGCTGCAGTCATTCTGAGAGACCTCAATATAGGGTTAGCACCACGGATGTACGGTCCGAGTTTCATCGCACTGAATCTCGCTATCCTTGATGAAACTGAACAACGAATTGACTATGCCAACGGTGGGCAACCTTACCCGATTCTCAAAAGCGGCGCGGATATAATTGAGATTGAAAGTGGTGATTTGCCGCTTGGCAGTATGAAAAGAGTAGAATATGAATCCACGACCTTCGATCTAAGCGAGGGCGATTTTCTGATCTTTCATACTGACGGTCTCATTGAAGCACTCAACGTAGAAACCGAGATGTATGGAACCGAACGTTTAAAGGAAACGGTTTCGCGAATTCCTGATGCTGCCAGTGCAGCAGAAGCGGTTCAACACCTGGTCGATGATGTCCACAAATTCGTCGGCGAAGCGGAACAATACGACGACCTCACCATCGTTGTCATTAAGCGGCGTTCTGACGCATAGACATCGCCTTTAAGCATTTCTGAAATCAATAACTGTTTGTCGATACTCTTCAGGGAGACCGATGTCAAATCGTC
>JAPPDN010000690.1 GCA_028824575.1 Candidatus Poribacteria bacterium
TGTGGACGTGGTCGAGCAGATTAAAACACGGACCATTTCGCGGGATTACCAATTTATCCATCAAAGCGATTTTATGGTTGTCATCTATCCCACGGACAAATTGTCACCCGGTGTTCTCAGTGAAATGAACTATGCTGCTCACCATAACAAGCCAGTGTATGCACTTTACACAGGAGCGCGAAGTATTTTCTTTGAGAAATTATGTGAACGCATCTTTGACACGTTTGAGGAGTTGGTAGACTTCCTAAATACAACTTATCAAGTATCAGACACTCGTGGATAAGAACAATGGCTAAATTGGTAGGATCGATCCACTCTGTGTGTTATGTCAGTGGCCTGCGAATAAACACGACTTGGCCCGCAAAGAAAAATACAACACTGTAAAGCAAAAGGACTACCAGCAAATCAAAGTGCGTTGATATTACATCAGAAACAAAAAACTTAGGTGGCACAAAATCTGGCGGATCTGCCTTCAAAATACGTTGTAGGATTTCATAGTCTCCCGTTTCTTCAATATATCTATTGACGTGTTCAGCGTATTGGCGACGGTATTGAATAACAGCGCGACGGAAATTCCATTCGCTAAGGATTCCGGTGTTCGCTACATCAGTCGCTAAAAAAACAAATGCTGCCGAGGGTGAAATTAGAGAGATGGACAGGTTCATATCGGCTTGTGCTTCAACCGCATTGATGAAATCTTGCCGGATTTCTGCTGCCTTTCCGACGCTTAGGTTCATTTGTCTCCGCTCCGCTTTCGCGCGGATTTTGTTTATAGTTTGTTTCTCTGCATCGCTTAGGGCTGCTGGATCGCCGCCATGTTCCTGTATGAATTCCTCTACTTCTTTCCCGCTCTGTTGCCAAATGTCTCCTGAGAGTCTTCGTATATTCTCATGAACCTCATACACTGTAGGGATAGGGCGCAAATAGGCGGCTAAAAACGGACTGAAGTTGGGAATCACTAAAACCACGACAACCCATAACGCCATCAAAATAGTTAGTGTCGTTTTCGGATGTTTTGTCAAACACGACCCAAAAAGCCCAAGCGCACAAAAAACAGATAGGTAAAGCAGTGCCAGAAGAAAAAGAAATAAGGTTGCTACCCAATCGGAGGGACGAAGATTCACATCCGGCATCAGGTATAAGAGTAGAATCACACTCATCAGTGCTGGCAGTAGAGAAGTGATTAGGCTGAGATAACTCCCAACGAACTTCGCAGCCAAAAGCAAAGGACGGGAGATGGAATTTACCAACACCAACCGTAAGGTCCCGCGACGAGATTCTCCCGAAATCGTGTCATACGTAAACACAAATGCTAACAGACTCCCGACGATATTAAAGAAAAAAACAAAATCCAACTGGGAAAAGAGATAGCGGTTTGGGTTATTAACAAATTGTCGGTTGTTCTCAAATTGAGGCCCCATTTTTGCCTCACTATTGGCATTCAAAGAGAGTTCTTCGTCCAATCCTGTTGCCAAAACCCGCAATGTCGGAAGATCTCGGTTCATCCAATACCAACTGTACTTGTTGGTATACAGATAGTCTTTGAGTTTGTACCCTGTATATAATTGCCGTCCTGCCCAAGTCTTATCCGTCGCTAACATTGCCGTTGACCCGATGAGAAAAATCAATGCCAGAATCATTGAAACCGCAAAACGAGCACTGAGGATATGATCATGTATTTCTTTTTGGGTTAATGTCCAGAACATGTTTTCCTCAAGTCCGCTGTCATCTCACATCATAACGATGGAACGCTAAGTTCGCTCCCATGAACAGCAAGACGTTCCACAGGAGAAGCAGTTGCAAATCAATCCAAACCGCAGAGAAACTGCGTTCCAATGGCTGGGGACGATGAACAAACATAGACCATTGTCCCTCTTGTCTCACACTCCGTTTAAGCCACGCGAACAGTCGCCGTCGATAATCTTGATAATCGGGTATGCCTGTTTGTGCGAGCGTCGTTGAACCGTGGACGTAGGATGCTAATGGCGAAAGACGAGAGAGGTTTTTTCCTAACTCAATTTGGCGGTCAATCTTGGAAATATAGGTATCGTCCATTGACCACAATATCTCTCGTTGTTCCTCAGTGATGTCGTGTTCGGTAACAACCTGTTCCTTCATTTGTCTGTGCTCACCTTCAGATGGAGCCGGTGCGATTGTCCTCGTCGTTAAAAGCGCGAGCCTCGGTATCCATAACGTCCATATCATCCAGATAAATAAACACAAAACGAGGGAAGTTGCCTCTCGATGAACCACTGTAGAAACGAGTAAACCGAGTGTAAAAAACACAGAGAGATAAATTAAAGTAAAACCGATAATGCCGCCGAGTCGCAGAAAATGTTCACTGGAAAGTGAAATGCCGGAGAAGGTATACATATAGATGAACATGAGTAGCACTGCTGGAAAGAAACTCAAAAGCAGACTGATATAGCCGCCGATCCATTTGCCTAATAGAAATGTTGATCGCCGAAGAGAATTGCTCAGCACCAAGGAGAGGGTATGTGTTTCTTTTTCACCACAAATGCTATCATAGGAGAGAAAAATCGTTAGGACCGACAAGACTATGCTAACAATATAGACAAAGTCAGGTGTTTCAAACAGTTCAAAGATGTGGCGTTCTTCACCAAAACGCATGAAAACCTGTCCGATGACGTTATATCGAGGATGATAATTTGGGATGACCGGACGGACTTCGTTTGTTCCTTTCGCGATTAGACTCAGTGGTTGTGGAGGGCTGGAGATGCCGCGAGCCAAATTCGACTGTTTTTCGCGGTGTTGGTAATCGTGCGACATTAAAACGATAGAAACGACACATAAAACGATACAGACGATGCTTGTTAGGATATAACGGCCACTTGTAAGATTATCAATTAGTTCGTGCTTGATTAAATTACCAAGTTGATGCATATTGTTTTCTAAACCGGCTCAGACCACGCGTAGATCAACATCTCGGTTGTAATCGTTTGGTGTCAAAACAAAAAACTTGAGTTGAGAATAAGCCGGATTCTGTATGTGATGATCATTC
>JAPPDN010000857.1 GCA_028824575.1 Candidatus Poribacteria bacterium
CCTCGATTTCAAAGATACACCAATTGTGCGATGGCGATATTGACCATTGACCCGACGGATAAGACGTTTAGATATGCCAACGCCGGAATCCCTTATCCTATTATCAAGCGCGGTGGTGACGATGTTGAAGAACTCCCGATAGATGGAACGCCGTTGGGTGCCTTTCAATCCTCTGAATATCAGGAAACACCCCCTATTGAGCTGAAACTTGGGAATGCAATTATCCTTTTCAGCGACGGTATTGCTGAAGCACCTCAAAGGGACACCCCTGACCGATTCTATATGGAGACAGACCATTTGGTCAATCTTGTCAAAGGACTGGACGAAACGGTGAGCGCAGAAGGTGTGATTGATGCGATTATTAGCGATGTCCGTGATTTTTCTGGTGACACTCAACAAAACGACGATATGACGATTGTGGTTATCAAAGCAGTGTGAAATCGTTAGAATAGTAGGCACGCGCCGTCGTGCCGCCACTCTATTGTAGCTATGAGATTAAAGGAAACCAAATGCCCATATTAACACAAGCACATCGCGACCATTTTGATGAGTACGGATATATGGTGATTGAAAATGCCGTTCCTACTGAACTGTGTGAACCAGTCGTTGACGCAATTTTTGCATTTTTAGAGATGGACCCTTCATATCCAGACGGCTGGTATCAAGCACCTCACAAACCTGGCGCAGGTATGGTGGAGATGTATTTTCACCAAGCGATGTGGAACGTATATCAACACCCACCCATCCACCAGATTTATAGTGAGGTCTATGGCACAGAGCGGATTTGGGTTCATATTGATAGAGTCAACATGAAACCCCCTAAACATCCCGACTATCCTGAGTGGGATCATAAGGGCATGTATCATTGGGATGCGGACACCTCGAAATTACCGGTTAATTTTAACACACAAGGTGTTTTGTTTCTCAGAGACACAGTCGACAATCAGGGGTCTTTCGTCTGTTGGCCCGGCGCGCATAAGTCATTGATTGATGAAGAAAACCCATGGGTGCCAGAACTTACGCCGGAAATATATAGGGAAAAATTCATACAGGTGCCAGCGAAGGCGGGTTCATTGCTTATATGGCATGTCGCGCTTCCGCACGGTAATGGTCGCAATACTTCCGACAAACCACGGTTGGCACAATACATGAACTATTATCGCGCGCCTAATCCTATGAATGAAGAACGGCGGCAAGAACGCATTACACTGTGGCGGGAACGCAGAGCATTAGGACGTGGACCCTATCCGGGTGATCCAAGAGGATGGGAAGCGAAAAACTATGAATCACCAGAACTCACACCTTTGGGACGAAAGTTACTGGGGCTTGATTTGTGGGATTAATACGTCTTAATCATCGCCCAACTTGTGGCTAATTTCCCTTGTGGGTCAACACCGAGTGCTGCTTGTAGTCCGTTCTCTCGGATCGCGGTAATCTGATCTTCAGTCAAATCCACATTGAAAATAGCAACCTCATCAAAAAGACCGAACATAAAAGTGTGGTGTGCCAGAAAGTCGCCCATGTTGACCTCTTGGGCTTTATCATTTGTGTTCATGGCATGCTCGGTCCCCTCCTTGACTTGAAGTTTACCATCTACATAGAGATCGTGATCTTTAACAGCGTCTGAACCTTTAGGAAAAACTACAGCCATGTGATGCCACTCGCCATCACACACGTTGTCTGTTCCAAAATTATTTCCACCGTTAACTTCTACCCGCAAATTGCACTCATTGCCTCTAATGTGGGCACGGATGTAATATTTTTCTCCTGGAGAATTCGGCCCCCATTTCACCCATGAATGCTCTCTTGTATCTCCAGCTTTAAACCAAAAGACTGTCGTTCTCGGATCCGTGCCGCCGATGCCAGCGTAGCCGGTAACAACCAGATTATCGTCCTTGCCATCGTAATCTAAACAGGTCCCAAACTTACCTTTGACGTATTTCGCTCCAGATATGTCGCCATCTCGATCATTTTCAGATAAATCTTTTGCAACATTTCCTTTTCCTTCGTCAAAGAGATAGCCAACCTCAACAGTTTTCAAATTGATTGGGGCAGAAGGACTGATATTTGTCCATAACAACCCAAAAACGATAACAATCAACCAAACGAACAAAAATCTACTTTGATTTTCAACTCTCATCTCTATTTTTCTCCTTGGTCGAAAACACTGCAAGATATCCAGTCCAAAATCCTATATTTCCAATGGGAGGACTCGGGCCTAAGGATGTGGGTTTAAGGTTTTTAATGATATGCATTGTAGCAAAATCAATCAAAATAGGCAATTAAAAAGATAGGACAGAAATAGGAAATGTCCGCATTATAAAGGAGCGTTCTAATACGGATTTTTCTCAAAAGTGTAGATCCCGTGCTTATAGACAAGCAGGAGTTCACCGCGTATATCAAGTACCATGTTATATTTCGAGAACCCTTGACAGATACCGCGGACCGCGATGGCGTTGCGAAGCGTAATAGCGACTGCATCCCCGACAGCGACCCGCATATCCACCAACCGGCGTTCTGCTATTTTCTTCACGGCTTTCAACCCTAAATCTTTGACACCTTCGTGGATTTGCAGATACGGTGAAAAGTGTCTGGCGTTTTCCACCGAGAACGCCAGCAGGACTTCCAATTTGGGCAGTGGCGACGCGCCAGCGAGCAAAAGATTGTACTGGGTAACTTTTCGTACCCGCTCATCGCGAATACCGTCATACGTTATCAATCTTACAAGCGACTGATCGGTTTGAAAGGTTCGCGTCAAAAGGTATTGCTCTGAATACGGGTTATGGATGCTCTGTTTTTCTGTCATCGGTGTGAGTTGTTGTGGTGTTTTCATCGTTTTTGTGTCTTCTTAAAATAAAACAAAATCCTTGCAAGATATTAACCTAATTTGTCATCTCAATATTATTGAAAGTCTGAATGTGATAATTATAGCAAGGTAGACGAAATAATTGAAGAGAAAATAACACTCACCTACCCCCATTTTTTAGAGAAGCGTTGTGTTATCAGGTATTTGATTGAAA
>JAPPDN010000422.1 GCA_028824575.1 Candidatus Poribacteria bacterium
CTTTAAGCCTGCCCCAAGTCGTTGCGAGTTTATCTTGTGCTTCTACTGCAGTGAGCACTGCGCTAAGCCCGTTATTCATGATGTTATTGACCTCTTCCGCTGACAAACCGCGTTTCCAGATATTGAGGTCGTCCATCAGTCCGGTGAACGGACGGTTATTGTCAATGTTATAGCCGACACGAGCTCCCTGATCCCAGTCGCCTGCGACAGGCGTACCGACGCGAGCTGCTTCTTCACCGACTTTTTCACCGTTGATGTAAAGTACCGCTAACCCATCTGCCCGACTGAATGTGCCGCCGTAATGTATCCATTCATTCGCCTTGTTTTCGCCACCACGAATGTCGAATATCGTTGTACCACCGGGACTCCGATTGAGCCAGCGATAATTTCCGCCCCCGCGCGCCTCTGGGTGGACAAGCCATGTATTATCCCCTGCACGGGCGTTGAAAATCGCCATATCTGAAACGGCTTCAACGTTGAGCCACGCGAGAATACTCATACCTTCGGTAGGGATGTCTTCAGCCTTAACATTGGGACCATCTAAATCCAGAAAGCTGCCGGATGCGAAATGGGCGGCTTTCCCGATCTTTCCATCATTAGACTGTGTAACATCTCCATTAATCTCGCCATCGTAGCCACGTCCAGACTTTTCAATGACGGTATTTCCATCAAAGTCTTCATAGTCGAAATACAGTACCAAATCCGGATCTAAAATCTGAGCGGATGCTTCCTGAATTTCTGCTATAAGCATACAGAGCGCACTGATCAGAAGTAAGCACATCAGATAAGCAGTTAGTATAAGGTTTCGTTTCATTAGTTTAGGGTACTCCTTTAATATGAATCATCCGTTTATTTTGAAGCCTTAAGTTTTCCCCAGGTCGTCGCCAGTTTACCGCGTGCTTCCACAGCGAGAAAAGCGTCAACGCCTTCGTTCATAATGGTATTGACTTCTTCTTCAGTCAAGCCGCGCTTCCAGACGTTCAGGTCATCCATGAGTCCAGCGAAGGGTCGGTTATTATCGATGTTATAGCCGACACGAGCTCCCTGATCCCAGTCGCCTGCGATAGGCGTGCCGACCCGGGCTTTTTCTTCCATAACGTTTTTCCCGTTGATGTAGAGAACGGCTAATCCATCTGCGCGGCTGAACGTGCCAGCGTAATGCTGCCATTCATTCGCCTTGTTATCACCGGCGCGAATATCAAAGATAGTTGCACCACCAGGGCTACGATTGAGCCAGCGATACTTGCCACTACCACGTGCTTCTGGATGTACAAGCCACGTACTGTCGCCAGCACGCGCATTGAAAATCGCCATATCCGCGATGGCTTCAACGTTAAGCCACGCGACGATACTCATGCCTTCGGTAGGGATATCATCAGGGTCGATATTGGGACCGTCTAAGTCAAGGAAGCTGCCAGTAACGAAATGGGCGGCTTTGCCAAACTTCCCGTCATTAGACTGTGTGACCTTTCCGTTGATCGCGCCGTCGTAACCGCGTCCGGATTTTTCAAGGACAGTGTCCCCCTTGAAGTCTTCATAATCGAAATACAGTACTAAATCCGGATCTAAGACCTCCGCCGACGCGAATTCTGTCGTATGTAAACAGAGCGCGCCTATCAGAAGTAAGCATACCAGATACGGGACTAACCTACAATTCGATGTTAAAGATATTAAATTGCGTTTCATTTTAAAATCTCCTTTGACTTTGATGAACTGTTCGTTCATTTTTTTACAAACGACTACTCGTATTAAAAGTTTACCACTTTTCTATTCGGGTGTGCAATGGAAATCAAAATTTTCTTGATTTTAACTTCATTTTGCGGTAGACTGATTTAAAATATGGATGGGAAATTTAAGGTGTCGAACGGGGGCTAAGGTTGCAAAGTGTAGGAATTATTCCGGCTCGCTATGCCTCAAGCCGTTTTAAGGGGAAGCCGTTGGTGGATCTCCTTGGAAAGCCGATGGTGCAGCATGTCTATGAAAGTGCTTGTCGCGCAGAAACGCTGGATGAAGTGATTGTCGCAACGGACGACCGCCGGATTTACGACGTGGTAGCCGGATTCGGTGGAAACGTCCAGATGACTGGCGAATGCGAAACCGGTACTGAACGCGTCGCTGTTGTCGCGGAACACTTAGCGTGTGATATTATCGCCAACATTCAGGGAGATGAACCGTTACTTAAACCTGCGCAAATAGACCTGATGCTGCGACCTATCCTTGACAAACCAGAGATCCAGGTTTGTACGCTAAAACAGCGAGTTAAAACTATTGTAGATTATCGGGATGTTAACGTCGTGAAAGTCGTCACAGATCTTCACGGCGATGCGTTATATTTTTCACGTGCATCTATGCCCGGTAGCGTCCCTGAGACGGCGTTACATAAATTCCCTATATATCGGCATGTCGGGTTGTACGCTTACCGACGGGAACAACTTCTCGCTTTCACGAAGTGGAGCAGAACCCCCTACGAACTGGCGGAGGGTTTAGAGCAGTTACGCTTCTTGGAGAACGGTATCCCTATTCATGTCGTCGAAACTGACACTCCGCTTATTGGGGTTGATGTTCCTGCCGACTTGGAACGGGTCAAACAGATTTTGGAGGCTTCATAGGATACTTTCATGACAAAATACATTTTCGTGACGGGCGGCGTTATCTCAGGCATCGGTAAAGGCATCACGACCGCATCTCTCGGCAGGTTGCTTATCAATCGCGGGTTTAAGGTGATTGTCGTCAAAATTGATCCATACCTCAACGTTGATGCGGGTGTGATGAACCCATTCCAACATGGTGAAGTTTTCGTCACCCGTGATGGTGCGGAAACCGATCTTGACTTAGGCAATTATGAGCGGTTTCTCGGTATAGATCTGAACAAATATTCTAACTTTACCACCGGTTCTGTCTATAAGGAAGTAATTGAGAAGGAACGACGGGGCGACTATCTCGGTGAAACCGTGCAGCTGATTCCGCACATCACGGATGAGATCAAGCGACGCATCTACCAGATCGGTGAGGATAACG
>JAPPDN010000551.1 GCA_028824575.1 Candidatus Poribacteria bacterium
GTCGTTAATCTCTTCACCTGTGTATTCAGGGAGCATTCCACGGTAGGCGATACCACTGATTGTGGCGGGTTGTGGCGAACCGAGTAGATAGATAGAACGGTTGATATCGTAGACACCTGTGTCGTATACCGTTCCACCACCGCTATAGGCGGAATTAAGGAACCATCTGCCGAACCCGAACATATCAACATTAGGTCTACCACGAACGCGGTAACCGGTGAGTCTACCGTAATAGATATCGCCGAGTTGCCCAGAGGTGATGTAGTCCCGAATGGCGTAACTCGTTGGATCGAGGCATGTGCCACCGCTCTGATATGCGAGTTTAACGCCAGCTGCGTCACAGGCATCACGCATATTTCTCGCCTCTGTTGCTGTACGCGCCATCGGCTTTTCGCAGAAGACATGTTTTCCAGCCTGTGCAGCTGCAACGGTAGGACCTTCATGGACAAACGGCGGGGTCGCGAGACTGACGGCATCTAAATCACATGCCTTGATCATCTCATTGTAGTCGCTGAAAATCTTGACACCGTTGTCGGCATATTCCGCCCAGAGCGCGGCATTGGCTTTTAATTGCTCGCGTGCCTCTGCGGTTTCCGCCTTTTCTGCGTCAGCTTTTGCGGTTTCAGCGCGCGATGCTGCGCCCGACAGGACCTCCGCGTGTCGCCGCTGGACGTTCGCGTCCACTGTATCGCAGACAGCGACGATTTCGGCGTGCTGCGGATGCGCGAGGTAGCCGTTGACGTGTGAACCGGATATCATGCCGCACCCGATAATTCCGATCTTGATCCGTTTTGACATTTTAATACTCCTACTGATATTCTAATCACACTAAGTTTGTGAGAGATATTCTTCGCTTAAGAGAGTCGCTATCAAGAAATCGTGTCTACAGTGAACCCGACGGCGAGCTTCCAGCACCAACTTTGACGTGCGTATCTGCCAACTGTGCTTCTACGTGGGCAATGCATTCTTGAAGGTTCTTGAACGGAGCACTCGGATATGACTCTATGCTGAAATTGAGGTCGTTTTCGCCGAAGGTTACCATGTCCACACCCGGTTTTGCCAATTTCTGGACGTTAATTACGGCATCAACTGATTCAATCTGTATGATAAGGATACCGTTGTTGTTCCACCACTCGGCGTATTCGAGGCGGTCCATGCCGCGATCAATGCCGTACCCATTACTGGGTCCCCAACTCCGTTTTCCTTTCTGCGGATAATAGAATGCGTCAATCGCCTCATCCACTGTTTAAATTTTCTCAACTTGTGGTACGACAATGGCAAGCGGTCCTAAATCCAACAGGTTGCCTATCAAGTAAGCATTGCGGGTGTGTTTGATGCGGAGTTGCACTCCTATACCGAATTCGTTTGCCATCTTGCAGAATTCAACGAGTTTGTCTTCGCTCGCGGCTGCGTGCTGGTGATCAGTCCCGATTAAATCGTAGTCGTCTTGGCTGAGGACAGCTTCCATCTCGTCGCGGGTGCAGCCGAAGGGAACACCACCGGCGATCTTAATCGGCTCTTTACTGTGAATGCGTTGTTTTAAGGACACAGGGATAACCTCCTTAGGGGTTTGGTCCAATTGCGAAGTCTGTCTCCATTATAAGCGTTCTGTGATTTTTGTCAAGCGTTAAAATCCTGATTCGCAGGACCATTCAATTTTAAGAAATTATTGGCTTGGACGTCTTTTTTTACAGGATCCGGTGCGACAGGCTGCGACAGGCTGCGAAAATTTCCGCGGTTTTAAAAAACATAACATATATTAAGTATTAGTACCTACAAAAAGGACAACACCCAAAACCTACAATTGAATGCCCCTGGCACGATACCACCGAACTCTTGAAAATTTTGCCGAATTCTGCTAATCTGTATTCTTAACATATCCAGAAATTGCGGAGAAAGAGAAATTAATGTATACCATCCATTCTACTTTGACAGAAGCAGAGAAATGGTACTTCGACTTACATGGGTTTCTCGTCTTGCGGAAAGTTATCCCAAAGGACGAGATTACGGAGATGTTGAAGATTCTACAACATTGGTTGACAATTGATAAAGCCGACATTCCACCGCCGCTTGACCGTGGTCGGCAAGAACCGTGCAAAACACATATCGGGCATATCCAGTATGGACACCGTCTTTTTCAAGACCTCGCTATGAATCCGAGCATCATGCGGATAGTTGCGGGATTAACAATGAACGCCCCGCGCCTGTTCCACTGTAATTTCACGATGATGACGAAGCACGATGCGCCCCAACATTTTCACCGTGATGATAGTGGTTTTAGATTTCCACCGGGGTTCCGCAATCCGCACAACGATTATCAAGCTGCTGCTGGACATATCTATTGTAGCCACATTGCGACCTGGGTTGCTTTGGTAGACGTGCCACCCGGCACCGGTTTTTGCCTCGTTCCGGGCAGTCATAAATCTCTGTTCCAGACACCGGAGAATTTGCCCGTGCGGCACGATCCGCCCACTTCGATTACACTGCCGATGGCAGCTGGTGACGCGGCAATCTTTTCAACAAATCTACTTCACGATGCCAGCCCGTGGACAGAGGATTATCCGCGGATGAACATCTTTCAACGTTATCAATTGAGTGCCTATTTCAATGAAACTGGAAAGGGTGGTTACCCGTTTGACGAGCATCGCGATAAAATCTCGGATGCCCAATACGAACTGGAATCGTTATCAAAAGAGGTAAAAGCGGCAGTGAAGCCTATTTTACCGAATGGAGGTTAAGAATGCGTTTAGACGGACAAGTCTGTATTATTACGGGTGGTGGCAGCGGTATTGGTCGCGGTGCCGCGCTCACAATGGCAGGAGAAGGGGCAACGGTTGTCATTATCGGCAGAACCGAATCGAAATTGGCATCTGTTAAAGCCGAAGTTGAAACAGCAGGTGGCACAGCGACGACTTACGCGCTCGATGTCGCTGACTATGACGCTGTTGCGCAGATGGCTGCCGATGTGCTTGATAAACATGGGCGGATTGATGTGCTGGTGAACAATGCTGGA
>JAPPDN010000197.1 GCA_028824575.1 Candidatus Poribacteria bacterium
TCCCTACATATGATTTCTTAATCGTGTGCCTGAAACCGATAAATCTCTTGGCTCTCTTCAGACATGTTGTTCCATATCTCTTCAGGGACGCGTGCACCGAAGATTCCGGGGGCATTAGGCGCGTGATGTAACCGTCGAAAATAGACCAAAGCGAGCATGTGTCTAACAGTAGATTCTGTCCGATTTGGCATCGCCCGGTGCCAGCACCGCATATCGCGGACAACAACCGAACCGGCAGGCATCTCTAACTGAAATGACGGATAATTTGCAGCGCGTTCTTCTTCACAGACATTGTAGGGGGTATTGCGGACTGCCTCGTCATCAACGATGAGATGCGAACCGGGCCATACTTCGGTGGCACCGTTCTCTACCGTGAAATCAACGAGCGGGATATTGACGACAATTGTTGTGACAGGTAGTGCAAACGGTAATTCTGGGAAGAGTTGCCCCGAATCTCGATGAATCCACTGGATATCGTTACCCGGACGCGTTGAATTGCAGCCATAGGGCAGATATGCGAAAATTTGTTCACCCATCGCTGCTTTTAAAATCGGCATCGCGAACGGGTTATCAATGATACGTGGATCCATGAACGGCATTTTTAGCATCGGATTTTCGCCGTTCTGTCCTTCTTCTTCGTTACTGAGTACAGTTTCCATAGCGACATCAAGATCGGCAATCCAATCGCGTGGAAGGACGCTTTCAATAACTACCAATCCTGCTTCGCGTAAAAGGCGCGCACCCGCATCGACACTTTCTGGTGTAGGTTTACCTTCAGCACGTTCCTGTTCAGAAATTTCGAGTATAGGAATATTTACTGTTTTTCCCGTCATTTTCACCTTCTAAGCCTGCCTTTCTGATTCGTTTTGAGGAAGTTTTAGTTCAGATCGGATGGCTTGACGGACCGCGCTGCAAACTTTCATTGCGTGTTGTGCCTCAGAGGCAGTGGCAAACTTACCCGGATAGCGGAGATCCACTGCATGATCGGAAATCTTTGCGAAGTCAGCCTGCCAAGTCTGCCAAGCCGGGACAGTAGGTGCTATTAAATCCAGTAATGTTTCCAAATCGTGTGTTTTTGAGAAAGGGGTATTCGCCTCTTGAAGCCACGCTTTGAGGTATTTTTCAATACACTGCTGGGCATGGAAACAGAGCATATCGAAATTCGGTGATGCTACCTGTTGATGCAACGCTATTGCAGCATAATCGCCTTCAGCCTTCTGTACCCACTCCAGCGTTAACGGATTCATCATCCCTCTTTCCTTTTCCCAGATTTTCTTGAAGAACCCTCTGGATTCATAAAGCACTTCTCCTTTTTCTGTAATTTCGCGGAGAAACCAATCGTTGTATGAAATACGATAGGCGAGTTCCTCTGGTGAACGCACAAGCAAGTCCATAGAAAAACGGCGTGGAATACGTTGCCGAATTTCCACGGCTTGACGGCGCGTCTCCGATTCTGGAATATCCATGACGACCAGCAAATCAACATCTGACACTTCAGTCGGCGTGCCGTAAGCGTAAGATCCAAAAAGGATAACCTGCAGCGGCGCGAATTCGCGAACGATGTCATCACAGGTTGCTTGGATGTTTTCCCGAGTAACCATCTGCCTTCCTCCTATTTTTCTAAAGTATAGCATACGCCGTAAAGGAAGTCAATGTTTATTGCGAAGGCAAGTATAATCGGATCGTAGAAAAAATTGTTGTTTTCTCCTGCCAATTTGTATAGAATAATATAAACTTTTAAGCTGCATCCTATTGGCATCAGTTTCAGCACAGTATTTACAAGCAAAGGAGTAAGTAATGACACCTGAAGTCGCTTTAGAAAAACGAGAACAGATGATTGAAGAAGGTTTCTGCGTCATCAACGATGTTCTAACTGAGGAGTTTTTACAAGAACTCCACGACGAGTCAGAACGCCTAATCGCCGGACATGTGGAACCTGACGATGTCGTCTATCAAGGACAGCATGTCAACGTCCGCGGCGAGGATAACACGCATATTCAGAAACTATTGGAGTGGCAGCCATCACGCGACGCACTCGAACAAATCGGTTTCGGAGATTTCACGACCTCTGGCGGGATCATTATTTTGACGAAGGAATCCGGGGGACCCCCACTCTATTGGCATCAAGATTGGATGCGCTGGAACGATCCGCTCAGCTGCGCACCGTGGCCCCAAACGATTTTTCTTAATTATTATCTCACCGATACGAACCGAGAAAACGGCTGTCTAAAGGTTATTCCCGGCACACATCGCAAGCGAATCGACTTACACAACATATTAGTGCCAGCGCATGAACAAGGCGCAAGGTTCATTGATGATGACCATCCAATCATGTTCAGTGATCATCCGGATCAGGTAGATGTCTGTGCAAAAGCGGGTTCGCTGGTAATAGCAGATGCGCGTATCTTGCACTCCGCCCACAAAAACCTTACCGATGTTCGACGCACCCTAATTCTCGCGTGGCACAGTCGTCCGAATACAGTACCCGACTATTGGGATCGTGAAATCCCCGAGATTATTGCCAATCGAGACGAGGACGCGAACTATCCGATGTCTCGTATTCCCACCCATTTTTTACAGTGATAGCATATAGAGGCAAATATGATTCCGATTGATCTTAGCAACAAAGTGGCAGTAATTACAGGGGGGTCAGGCGCATTAGGGCGTGTTATGGGACGGACGCTGGCGGAAGCGGGTGCGGATATCGCAATTTGCTACCACCGGGATCAGGAAACGGCGCATCTCCTACGAGACGAAATCACTGCCAAGAATGTACGGGCAGCCGTTGTGCAGGCAGATGTCACGAATCAGGATTCAATAAACGCTATGCGTGATGCTGTCGTGAACACACTCGGTGCAGCGGATATTATCGTCAACAATGCTGTCATTCAGTACAACTGGACATCCGTCTTAGAGCAGTCACCCGAAGACTATGAGAGCCAGTTTCAATCTTGTGTCCTGCACAACGTATATAGGGACCAAGCCTTCGTTCCGGGAATGATTTAAGAA
>JAPPDN010000863.1 GCA_028824575.1 Candidatus Poribacteria bacterium
CGATGTACGATCCGGACACCGTTGAACGGTGGGGCAACTTTGATGAACAGTTCATCAACAAACCCCTCATCCAGCAGAAGGAGATGCTCCGATGGAACGCCAGTCACCTCACCTGGCCCGATTGGCAAAAGGTTATCGCTGCGTATTGGGGATTCTGCACCTTCATTGACGATCAGGTGCGACGAATTCTCGACTGCCTTGAAGCGAACGGTCTGGCGGAAGATACCATTATTATTTTTTCAACTGACCATGGTGATATGCTCGGCAGCCATCGGCTTTTCAACAAAGGGTTCCACATGTACGAGGAGACACACCATATTCCGCTCGTCATCCGTTGGCCCGGTGCTACGTCACCCGGCACAACGTGTGATGAATTTGTGAATCTTGTCGACTTGATGCCGACTTTCTTGGAACTCGGTGGTGCAGAAACCCCTAATAATCTTGATGGTAGGTCTATTGTGCCTCTGTTGCAAGGGGAAAACGTAGAAGATTGGCCCGATGATGTGTTCGCCGAATTTCACGGATACGAGCCGACGCTCGCCTCTGTTAGGATGGTGCGGACGGATTCATGGAAGTACGTCTACAATCCATACAGCGAGGACGAACTTTACGATATGAAAAGCGATCCGCACGAACTCCATAACTTAGCGAATCACCTCGGCTACAAGCATGTACTTCGTCGCATGAAAGCGCGCATGGTTGATCGCTTACGCGAGACGAAGGATAACATCGTCACGGACGGCGGATGGCAGAGTAATTCCTTTGACCTGCTCATTTCAGGACGGGAGCGGTAGTTCTTAAATACGTTTGTGGTTTGTAATTGGGAAGCGCAGCTGCTTAGGGGGGTTGCCGGAAAGATTATTGCTGTTTCACGTGTCCCCACGTCGTCGTTAGGAAATTCAGCTGTGGTGAAACCGGCAATGCAAACGCAGGATCGAACCAATCCCCTACAAAATTTATGAAGTGAGGATTGCCCAGCTCCACTGGCTCGCCGCCATTCAACGTAACTTTGAAGATTTGCTGCATATCATTCTTATCCAATTGACTATAAATCAGCGCGTCTCCCCCTGGAGACCACTCCGGTTCTACGGCTCGCTTCCCTTCTTCAATAATTTGTTGAAGTCCTGTGCCATCGCGATTGACAATATAGATCGTCTCCAGTTTAAACTCTTCTACATTAAACTCAACACGGTTGTACCAAGCAAATGTCAGCCTATCGCCCTCTGGAGACCAGGCAGGATGCCGAACCCACGCGGGCCCCTGCTGTGGGAAGAAGAACTTGTGTTTACGCGTTCGCATATCTAACATACTAATCCGCTTGGGGTCTCTGGGTGCCCCTTCAATAAAGACTATCTCCGTGCCCTTTGGAGACCATACGGGTTGACTGCCAAGTGCGATACGCTCCTCTTTTTTACCATCTATTGGCGCAATATAGATATAAAACTTCCCCTGCTCCCAACGGTTATAAGCAATCTGTTCGCCATCCGGCGACCACGTTGGAACGGTCCTTACCGCCTCCTTCTCGAACACACGTCGCACATTAGAGCCATCGGCATCCATCAGATAGAGATCCCAGTCGCCTGGTGCACCGTCTCGGTCAGAATTAAAAAGAATGTATTCGCCGCTCGGAGACCATTTCGGATCAATATCCCTTGCGAGATGGTTGGTGAGCCGCTCCTCCCCGCTGCCATCCGGATTCATCAGATAGATGTCCAGATTTCGACCACGCCACGATGAGAACGCTATCTTCGCAGTCGTCGGAGCCTCTGCCGACACCTCATAAACACTTATGTCTAACCCAACTACACTTAGCAGAAAAAATAGGAGAAAACACTTACGTCTCATGTATACCTCCTTACAAGAAAATTATAATTCGGAGTGTTGCACGTCAATCTAACGACAAACCTTCGGAAGCATTATATTCGCAAACAGCAGTTACTTCGTTTTTATTTTTCCCCATTGTGTTGTTAACAATTGGGGTCGCGGTGCAACTGGCAATGCGAACGCTGGATCAAACCAGTCCCCAGGACTATTTGCTTGAAAAAAATCTCCAAATACCTTTGGTATAAAAGTATCTGTGAGTTGTTCCGAAACATCGCTGCCCAGTGCTATTTTGAAGATTTGCAAGCGATTGTTCTTATCGGTCTTGTTATAGAGAAGCGCATCCCCTTGAGGTGACCAAACCGGCGAAGTCTCTCTCGGGGCAGCCTCACTCGTAATTCGTTTAAGCCCGGTCCCGTCGCTATTTAGCGTATAGATCGTTTCCATGTCAACGTTTTTCTGTTCCGCTTCCTGATTCCAAGAAAAAGCCAGTTTATCCGCTGTTAAAGACCACGTTAAATCGCCGTTTATCCATGAAGGTTTTGCCTCGGGTGGAAAAAGCACTTTCTGTTTTTTTGTGCGCACGTTAAGTATATTGATTTGCACCCGCTTGTTCTCAAATCCAGAGAGAAAGGCTATCTCAGTACCATCGGGAGACCACGTCGGGCTACTTCCGATTGCCACGCGTTCTTCTTTTTTCCCATCTATTGTTCCAATATAAACATACGTTCCTCTGGGTTCTCGTCTTCTGTAAGCAATCTGTTTCCCATCTGGAGACCAGACCGCGTTAGATCTATCTCTCGACTTGCCGAACACTCGACGCACGTTTTTGCCATCAGCATCCATTAGATACAAGTCCCAGCTGCGCTGAAACCGATCGCGATCGGAGGCGAAAAGAATTTGTTCACCCGTCGGTGACCAAGTCGGACTGACATCATCGGCACGGTGATGGGTGAGTCTCACCTGCCCACTTCCATCCGGGTTCATGATATAAATTTCGCGATTGTTATCGCGTGACGACCTAAACACAATTTTCGCAGTAACAGGGGCTTTGGCAAAAACAGAAGAAATGCCCACACACAATAAAGCTGCACTTGCTACGAAAAGTAGGAAGGAACTCTTATGTTTCATGAAAGATCTCCTGAAAAAATGGTGGCTATATTCGTAAAAAAAGCG
>JAPPDN010000218.1 GCA_028824575.1 Candidatus Poribacteria bacterium
AGGGGGTTAAATCAGCAAAATATACCGTTTCCCATTCAATTTGCGTAAGTCCTGTTTTAGAAAAATAACCGTTTTGGTACCAGGCCCGGTAGGTTCGGTTTCCCAACCGAACCGGATCCTACGCGAAAACCTTGAAGACTTCAAAACCCTCTTGAATCCCGTAGGGATGGTATCTCTGTAGAAAAACGGGACCTCACACACCTAAGCCCCGTAGGGGGTTTTTGATAGGGTGTTTTTTCAGCATTTGTAGAGATGCTCCTACGAAATGACGAGAAATATCCCTAAATTGACACCTATGGTTCGGTTTTCCGGCGTACACGCCCAAATTTTGCCCATACGCGGCAAAATTTGTCTTTGCTTTACATTTGCGACCTGCATTCCAACCGAACTGGATCCTACGCGAAGACCTTGAAGACTTCAAAAACCTCTTCAGTCCCGTAGGGACGAAATGTTTATAGCAGTGTTTACAAGTAAGGATCTTAGCCCTGTAAGGGCGTCATGTTTATATCTACAGTTGCTAAAATTCTATCAAAAACCGCTAAATTGACACTATGGTGCGGTTAGGAAACCGCACGGGATTCTCGAAAAAAGGCGAAAAACACCATAATCTCTTAAAACTGAATGGTTCTGGCCTCTTTGCTGATTCAGTTTGCCCATTTTACGCAAGTATGGTATAATTTTAATAGATACTGAGTTGCATACCTAACAAGGAATACGATATTGGAAACGCTTAAAATCAAGTCTCTGAATGATTTTATGGAATGGATAGAAAGCGTAAACCCTGATTTGGAATCCGAAATGTATTTGTTTCGGGGTTTATCAAATGAAAAATACCTGATAGAAGCGTCCGCTTGGCGGCGACTCCCACCTGAATATAACAGAAGCAGTTATGAGGAATTTCTTGAAATCAACAAGTTTCTAATCAAGGAAGCACGTCTCCAAGGGCACGACCACAAAAACGGACGCGAATTGAAGGATTTGGAAATACTTGCTGAACTTCAGCACTTAGGTGCAGCAACGTGTCTAATTGATTTTACCTACAATGCCCAAATTGCGCTCTGGTTTGCGTGCCAATCAAATAGCGGCAATCCCTCAGATGGTAGGGTTAGTGCAGTTCTTAACAATCCAGACACAATTGAAGAAATTATACCCAAAATGTTACAAGAAAGAGATTTTGACTCTTTTTTCAACGTCCAAAGCAATAAACTATGGAGATATCAACTTTACCGATGGCAACCGAGGCATCTGAATAATCGGATTGCTTCACAAGATTCTGTCTTCTTGTTGGGTGGAGAGCAAGTTATTTATCCAGATGAAGAATGTATCATAGAAGCAAGTTGCAAAGAAAATATACTAAAATCTTTGGAGACTCACTCATATATCAGTGAAAAGAAGTTATTTCCTGACCTTGAAGGTTTCGCTCGTCAACATGCCCATAACAAACCTTTCCCAGTCCCTGACTATATAAAACTTGGTCGTTTGGCCCACCAAAGACAGGAATATGAGGAAGCCATTTTAAACTATAGCAAGGCGATTCGCTGGAACCCCAAAGATGCAAATCTGTATTTCTGGCGAGGACACGCGAAAGTTGCCATAGAGAAATATAGGGAAGCCATTGATGACTTTGACGAGGTTATTCGTATAGGGGGTGATGTGGTATCTGTGTATCAGATTCGGGGTTATGCAAAATCTTGTTTTGGCCTCTATAGCGATGCGAAGCAGGATTACCTAAAAGGCTTGCAATTGGCTCAGCAGGCTAACAATGAACAACACGTTAAAATAATCCAGGAAGCCCTTCATGAACTTAATTCTCACGCTACAGGTGGAACTCAGAGTTGATATTTCCTGAATAAACTTTACTTCAGCACAAACACTTAGGAATCATGCTTAATGCAACACCTTTTTGAAAAACTACGTGACGACACACTAAACTGGCGTAAAGAAGGATACCCTTGCCAAGATTACCCACTCATCGGAGAAATACTACGCTATCAGTTTGAAGGCGAAGCAGATGACCGTGTGCACCTCAAATACCTCCGAGAACCGCAATTCCAATCGCTGGAACTTTACTGGTACCTAAGGTTAGTCCTGAAAACCCCACATATTGTTAAACTCTACAGACATTATTACGACACCGGCGACATACGCGATTTCTGTGAAGCATTCGGTATCCCGATATCTTCCCAAGAACTGATATTGATTAGGGATGTTGACGCGATCATTGACTTGGTAGAGAATAACCCAGAATTCGTTAAACAGAAGCGAATTGATCCGGTTTACGAGGCTGTGACGCTTCCTTATCCGAGTTATATCTTTGCGCTTGCAATGGGAACTGGTAAGACGGTTCTTATCGGCACTATTATTGCAACTGAATTCGCGATGGCACTCCGCTATCCTGATGGCACTGAAAGCCCGCACTTGGCGGGCGAGACGCATTTCATGAAAAATGCCCTCGTCTTTGCGCCCGGCACAACTATTATTGAGAGTCTCCGTGAGATTAGCCAAGTTCCTTTTGAGCAGATTCTGCCGCCCAGTCTACACCGTGATTTTCTCGCAAATCTCAAAATCACCTATCCACAGACCGGAGCAAAAGAAATTCAGGTTCAAGCCGGTAGTACTTACAACGTCATTGTCACAAACACTGAGAAAATCTCGCTTCGGGCAAACGTCAAAAAACGAAGTAATCAGACGGAAATTGAGTTTGAGGAAAAGAAGGAACAGGCAGAATTAGAAGCAAACCTCCGACTCCAGAAAATCACAAGTTTACCAAGCTTAGGCGTATTCTCAGACGAAGCACATCACACTTACGGAAACAAAATAGACACAGAGCTCAAGCGGGTGCGTGAAACGGTCAACTACATACATGAAAAAACGCCTCTTGTAGCCGTTATCAATACCACTGGTACCCCCTACGCCAAGCGGCAAATGCTCAGAGAGGTTGTTGCGTGGTACAGTCTTGGTGAGGGAATTAAAG
>JAPPDN010001018.1 GCA_028824575.1 Candidatus Poribacteria bacterium
CCCGGCGCAGAGTGGCGGCGCCCACCCTATATCTATCTGTTACAGGGCAAAGATAGAACAGACGGCTTTAATACCTACACACCCATACCGAAATTTTGAGCACTATTAAAAAACGAGTTTCAACTTTTAAGGAAAGGTGAAAGGGAAGAAGGATGGAAGCGTGGAAGAATAGGACACTTCCAATCTTCCAACCTTCCAACCCATCCGAAGATCAAAAACGTCTCTTTAATATTGAAACTCGCTTAACATTCTGAGAAAGGATAACTTATGCGTCCCTATTTTGATGTACACTGCCATATCGGTATGACGGTATCGCGCGCCCCAACTATAGGACAGAGTGTTGGACGATGTCTCGCAAGAATGGCTTCAGCAAATGTTATCGGCGCGATTCCGTGTCCAACGGGCGGAGGACCGCAAGCACGTGGTGTATTGGATACGCGTGCCCAACACGAGACGGTTGCCAATGCCTGCAAACTCCACCCAGAGCGTTTTCCGATCGGACTCGGCAACGTCGAAGTTCGACACGAACAGGCTGGTGTGGATGAACTCGACAGAGCAATGCGAGAAGACGGTTTAGTCGGATTTATGTGCCATCCCGGACTGTCAGGGCATTCCCTCGGCGGTGAGCTGCACGCATTCCTCGAAGTGGTAGCGATGCACAACGGACTCTGCCTATTGCATCAGGCAGGCTCGACGCAAAATATCGCAACCTACGCGAGGCGATTCCCGTCGGTAACGTTTATCATCGGACATGTTTCGATGAACAAAGCAGGACATCTTGATGCTATTGAGCAGTGCGGAAATCAGGAAAATATCTGGTTCGATGTTGCACAAAAACCAGAAGGTGCGGACGAAAGTTGGGACTTGGTGCACCTTGTCAATCACCTTGGCAACGATAGGATTATGTTCGGCAGCGATCTGCCTTACTACGATTTCCGATTAGTCCAAGCACAGATTGAGGCGGCGCGCCTTGGCGATGAAACAAAAGAGCGGATCGCCTATCAGAATGCGGTGCGATTGGTTCAGCAATTCCGCGAGGATTGGCTACCAACGCTGACACCGATAACACCACCACAGGTCTATTCGGAGCGTGAGATGTGGGATGCAAACGGCGCAAGGTTGCGCTAACTAACTCGTAGAAGCACTCTCCGAATCGCGACGCAACAGTTATTGAACGATTTCAACCGCCCGAATCCGACGGTGGAGCACGAAAAGACAGAGAACCATCAGCGCAAGCACGGTGAGGAGCGACCAAACCCAATGTACAGCGTGGCTCTGTGAACCGTCAAAGAGTACTGAACCCAGGATCTCGTAGTTTGCCCAAAGCGAGACGACTGCCGTTTTACTGGTGCGGGTAATCACTTTGAGCAGTTCCTGGATGGCAGGCGAGCCAAACCATACAGCGCAGAAACCGATTGTGGCATAGCGAGGGTTTGAAGTCAGCGATGAGAAAAATAGCATCAACAGACTCGCAGAGAGGATAAGTAGCGCAGAATAGGCGATAATCGGAAAAGGTATCCAATAGTTCTCTTTCAGAAAGGACACGTCCGCTAACAGTGCCTGCTCCAGAAATAGCAGAAGCCCAGGCACCACCGTGAGAAAACCAAGTAGGATCCCAATGACTGCGAATTTCCCGATGAGATAATCTATCCATGAGATGGGTTTTGAGAGGTAGAGGGCGAGCGTGTTATTCTTCAGATCTGTAGCGATTAATCCCGAGCCACCGAAAATAGCGATCAGCGCGATGAGAAATGAGGTAGGCGGACCTGTGCCGGGGTTTCGGAATAGGAATTTCTGAAAAAACTCGTTGTCAATGTTAAACAAAAACGCCGTTTCCGGGAACTGATTCTGGATGTAGATAAGGACTGCGTGAACCAAAATGTAGATTGCGGGAGGAATAGCAACAATTAATCGGACAATTTTGCGTTGTGCCAGCAGTTTTAGTTCTGCTTTTGTGATAATCCACCATCGTGTATAATGGTTAGGGGTGAGCGTTCCTTCCCAATGTCGGTAGTCCTGTGTGTGAATAGGCATATTTTTTAGGAGTTTCCAGTTATCGGTTTTCAGTTTTCAGTAAAAAGCGGTTGCGTTTTCTAATAACAAACGACCCTTCAAGCGGATGCGTTGGGTGATGGACCACGGTGTGTGCTTCCTATCGTCATAAATTGGTTTAGAATTTATAGATTTCAGTTTTTTCTAAGGTATCCGTGAAAGGTCCCTGCTTCTCTGTCTGAACTTCAACCGTGATGATCCCTAATGGGGTATCGCGTTCAGGGTCTTCTTCGATAAAGGCACGTGGGATCTCCGCGGTCATGAGCCGATCCAACCTATTCAGCTCCTGCGACCAGCGGAGGTCTATCAACCGTCCATCGTAGACTTTCCGATGTTTCTCGCCATTGCGCATAGAGTAGACTTTGACGTTAGTGGTAAAATCCGCTTCAGAGATCGTACTCACACCGACACTCGGACTGAGAATGCTTTGATTCCATATCAACGGCGTGCCATTTCTGTCAACCAAATAGATCCTTAAATCAATCCTATCGACACGCGGATCCGCATGGATCGCGATGCCTTCAAAATTCTGAATCTCCCCACTTCCACATGAAAGCATCGCAAGTACGCAGATGCTAACAAGTAAAACGCCTCGATTTTTTAATATAGGCTTGCAGAGCAAGTTAAAGCAAAACACGTCTATTCTCCTCTTGTCCATTTTAGTAGTCTGTCACATCTAAACTGATAGACGGTTCGTAGTAGGGCAATTCATTGCCCGTTGCTGACGTGCGATAATGCACTTCGCATTTGGGTGAGTACACCGCAAAATCGCCCTACTACGAACCGGGTTTATCTCTCATTTCAAGGCTGACAGACTATTAGGTGTACTTTACGGTTTCTCATACCGAGCGGCCCATCTAATTTATTATATCTTTTTTCGCAGACAGATGTCAATTCTAAATCTTCCTTGCCTCTCTTTTT
>JAPPDN010000773.1 GCA_028824575.1 Candidatus Poribacteria bacterium
GCCACAGCAGATTTACTCGGTATCGCATTCAGCATTCGGTTTGGTGGTGTGCTTTGCGTTGATTGCAAAAATCGGGATGGTGCCGCCTTTACACTCGCCCCCGGTAGTTGTGAATTGCTAAAAATGCTTCGGAAATCCGAGTGGGAACGGTTCAACCGAATCCGCGGCTCTACCCGCAATCATCAAGAACTCAAACGTGTACTTGGCAGTTTCATCGAATATCATACCGAACGGAGTTTGAAAAGCCTCAAGTTTATTGAGAATGTTTTGTAAACAGGCATAACACTACAATGTAGAACCCACAATTAATGCCTATCTGAATATGCTGACAACATCCAGGATATATCATAAGGAGTCATAAAAATTGAAGAATGATAATATCATGAAAACAGTTAGTAGCAAGTTTAGGAAATTTACTAACTTTTCCCAAACAACATGCCTCATAATTGCTGCTGTATCTTTAACAATAGCAGTTAACTTCTATGCCTCAGCTGCCATCACCGGAAAAATTTCTGGTATAATTACCGCTGAGGCGACGAATGAACCGCTGGCGAACGTCACGGTAACAATCGTCGGGACAAGCAGCACAGCAACGACAAACGATGCTGGCTACTACGTGATGACCAATATCCCACCCAGTGGATATGATGTGAAAGTTGAACTAACCGGTTACAGCCCTGAGACCGTAGAGGGCGCGAAAGTCCTTGCTGGGCTTACCACAACCCTCAACTTCGCCCTGAAGGCATCTGAGGTTGCCACGCTCGAAAGCATAACAGTGACAGCTGTTAAGCCGCTCATTAAAAAGGATGTCACGCAGACGACACGGATTATTGAAGCAGAAGATATCGCAGCGATGCCGCGCGATAGCGTGAACGGCATTCTCCAGACACTGCCGGGCGTTTCGGTACTCAATTCAACAGGTTCGCTTCATGTCCGCGGTGGCAGGTCAACAGAGGTCAAATATCTGATTGACGGTATCCCCATCAGTGATCCGATCGGCGGAAGTTTGGGCTTGAATATCAGTGCGAAATCGCTTGAGCAGATGGAGGTCATCACGGGCGGGTTTAACGCCGAATACGGCGATGCACAATCCGGTATTGTTAACCTCATCACGAAGGCAGGTTCACACAAATTTTCTGGGCGGTTCAGGTACCGGGTCGGACAGTGGGGGACCCATCACGGCGATCCGTTATATGGTCCTTGGCTGGACCCTGATAACGGATTTCGACCGGTCGCGATTGAACCCTTCAGAGGTATCTTCCTCGGCAAACCTTACGATTATCAAACGCCTTATCGTGGGCAGGATGTCACAGTTGCAGAATTAGCAGAACGAGAAGGCGATGAGCAGATAATCTTCACAGAGATTGTCCCCGGCGTTTACGCCGACAGGGCGGAAAACCCACTTCAACCCGTGATAGACCCAGAAACAGATGAACCGAGAGTAAATGAAGAAACCGGCGAAGTCATCATGGCACGCCAACCCTACAAAGACGCTGACGGCACCGTTATCGACTATGAAAAGAAACAGGTTACGCTCTTAGACGGCTACGTTGTGGATCTGAATCGGTACAGTGCGTTGTTCAACGATACGAAGGCGTATGATCTGTCTCCGAGCCACATTGGGGAATTTGCGCTCAGTGGACCGATATGGGGCAATCGTTTGACCTTCGCTTTTGACAGCCAGTTGCGGAGCGATGAGAATTATCTGCCGAATAGCGATGGATTGGGATATACTTTTCAGGGGAAAATGAAGTTTGAAGTGACGCCGAGTATCAAACTCTCTGCAAGTGGGCTTTTCGACCAGCGGGAATCCAACTCCTATGGCGGTAGCCTCCGCTTTTGGCCCAGCGCAATTCCAGTAAGCACAAGAGACGCACGCAGTCTCTCCGCCCAACTTTCACACAATATCAACTCAGGCACATTTTATACTTTGACCCTCGGTCAATTCCACCGCGCCGTTGCGAGTCATCAACCCGATAAAGTGTGGGATCCGTTGGACAAGACATTTGATGAGAACGCTTGGGACCCCGAAAAAACACCTGAGCAGAACGAAGAAGAAGGCAGAATCAGAAATCCGCCCCAACAGGCGTACAACGATACAACCTATTTCATCGCAGGCGATGACAACTCCTGGACGACTCGCGAGGCGACGACCTCAATATTGAGAGGGAATTTTGCAAGCCAAGTTACAGCGAACCACTTGATTCAAACAGGTGTCGAATTCTTGGCGTACGATCTCTATAACCTCGGGACGACAAACTATGGAAGTTCCAACCTCTACATGGAGTTTTATGACGTCCAGCCGCAATCTTTGAGTATGTACGTCCAAGACAAGATGGAGTATGAAGGTATGATCGTCAACGCCGGATTACGATATGACATGTATAATCCGGATGGGGTCTCACCTGCGGATCCATTGGATCCGCTGGAACTTAACGACGACGGCACAATCAAATTGGACAAAGAGACCTATAAAGTTGGGCTACCGATTATCAAAGATCCTGTTAAGGCTTCTACCAAACACATGATCGCACCACGGCTCGGTATCTCCTATCCGATCACCGACCGGACGAAATTGCACTTTACCTACGGACACTACTATCAGATTCCACGAGGGGACGACCTCTACGAAAACCTCAGTTTCGATATGCGGGGTGCTATCCGAAGAAGAGGCAACCCTGACCTCAATCCAGAGCGGACTATCGGCTACGAAGTCGGGATCGTCCAGCAATTCACTGACGATCTAACAATCGATCTCACAGGATTCACCAAAGATATTGACCAACTCGTCAATAGCGTGCATGTTGACATTACCAATGATTACAGCTACTTCCTGAATGATGAGTTCAACGGTGTTGCCCACGGTATCTATGGTCGGGTGCAAGGATTTGAACTTACGATCCGCAAATGGCGCACGGGACGGAGTCCGGTTTCTGGTATGCTGAGTTATACCTATTCTGTTGCGAAGGG
>JAPPDN010000879.1 GCA_028824575.1 Candidatus Poribacteria bacterium
CCTTATCGTCTCCCACGACCGGTATTTTTTGGATTAGGTTGTCCGCAAAGTATGGGAACTCGCGGAACATAGGATAACAATTTATCGCGGGAACTATTCCAAGTACGTTGAAACGAAAAAAGTTGAACAATTAGTCGGCGCGCGAGCGTTCAAAAAACAACAAGCATTCATTGAGCACGAAGAAGATTTCATTCGCCGTAACATCGCCGGACAGCGCACCCGAGAAGCACAAGGTAGACGGAAAAAATTGGAGCGATTGGAGAGAGTCGATAAACCTAAGCCCGATGCGCCAACGCTTAAACTCAACTTTACACCTGAAACCCGCGGCGGAAACGACATCGTCCGATGCAAAGATGTCGGCAAATCATTCGGCGAAAAGTCGATATTCACAGACCTGAATTTTGAGGTGTACCGTCGCGATGTTGTCGGAATCGTCGGGGCAAACGGCACGGGAAAAACGACGCTTTTCCGCATGATTCTGGGAGAGGAACCCGCTACAGAAGGCGAAATGTGGGTAGGTCCTACGCTGAAGTTTGGATACTACACGCAAGAACTGGAGGGGCTCAACCCCGATAACGAGATCATCGACGAAATCTGGGAGCTGCGTCCACAGCAGACGCAAGGCGAGATACGGAGTTTCTTAGGTAAGTTTTTATTCTCCGGTGATGATGTTTTCAAACGGATCGGGAACCTGAGCGGCGGTGAGCAAAGCCGTATACTTCTCGCCAAGTTGCTATTAGCAAACGCCAACGTGCTCTTACTTGATGAACCGACGAACCACCTTGACATACCGGCGCGCGAGGCATTAGAAGCAGCATTAGCGGAATATCCGGCAACGCTATTTATTATTTCCCATGATCGCTATCTCTTGAACAACCTTGCGACGAAACTACTGATTTTTGATGGGACCCCTGGCGGCACCGCGAACCTTTTTGAAGGCAACTACGCCGAGTACATAGCACAGCAACAAGAACCGAAAGAAAATCAACAACTGAGCGAAAACATTCAAGCATCACAACCGTCACAAATATCTCCGCAGAAAAGTAAGTCGAAATCGAAGCGAAAGCGAAAGATAAAAGCACAACGCCTCGTCGGCAGCAATTAAGAACGCTAATTCTCCGAAAAATGCGTATAATTTTCCCGAAATACGTAGTTTTGGCTATAAAAGATGCCAAAATTGAATATTTTTTGTATTTTAATTTGACATTTGGGCAAAACGGGCGTATAATTATTATATCGTATACGACGGGAAATATATCCGATATAGGATATATTATTTTTCATCGCAAGTCTCTTTCGACTTGACCGTTTTAATAGTTAGCACTCATACTTACTATTAATCTATATTTTAACGATACCCAAAATGTCTAAAGACCAAGAATTCCATAACGAGATTGATGTCGTAATGCGTGTGATGCGTCATGCGCAAGCGGCTGTCAAATCAAGATTCATTCAAGAAGTTGTCCCGAATCGCCTGACGATTGTCCAGTTTAACGCCCTACAACATCTACATTGGTATGGTCGTGATGCTGGTATGTCAGTGAGTGAACTCGGTGAGCACTTGGGTCTTGCCCATAACACAACATCTGGGTTAGTGAGTCGTTTGGAACGACATGGTTGGGTAATCCGTCGTAAATGTGATAAGGACCGGAGACGCGCTCGGATTAAACTCACGCCGCAATCTGAAGAACTTTTCCGAGAAGGTGTAGAACACGCGGCAGATTTTTGGCAAAGTACTTTTGGGCAGCTATCCACGCAAGAACGTGAAAATCTGATTGAAAGCCTGAAACGGTTGAAACAGGTGATGGCGAAGCCCATATGGCCAAGTTACGCACAGCTACACCCTCGCGATGCAGATCATCTCCAAAAACGGTTTAAAGCCGACTTGGACGAACTCGCACAGGCAAAGCTGAAACTTGTCGGGATGCGATTGATTCTCGCGCAAATCGCAGAAAAGCAGAATGAACACGAACTCACAGCGTACTTAAACCAAGCCGCCTCCGAGGAAATTCGTCATACGAACCAACTGTTAAATCTACTCGGCCGTGGTGAAAATATGGAGGTGCTACTCTCAGCACTCGCCCATGAAGATAATGTCGTCTATGAGGAACTGATTGCCTTACTTGAGACCGCTCCACATGCTGAAGAAGACGAAGAATTAACCCTTCTACAACAGATGGTTCAGGATAGCCAAAGATATAAACGTTGGTTTTGTAGTGTTTATAAACAAACGAACCAGTGACTACTATTTTGTCAATGGCCACCAGAGTTTCTGGTTTGGAGCCAGAAACCACTTTTCCGGCCGATGACGCTTAAGAGGAGAACATGCAGTCCCAAAGCCCCGAAAGCCTTCCTCCAGAGTGTTATAACGATACCGAACTAATTGAGCGATTTCAACAAGGCGACACCGCCGCGTTTGATGCGCTCTTTACCCGCTACCAGAAACGCACCTATCGCTTGGTGCAACGCTTTATCTCAAACCGAGAAGATGCCTTGGATCTCACGCAAGACGCATTCATACGCGCCTACCAAGGCTTAGGTGATTTTAAGAGCCAATGCCAGTTTTATAGTTGGCTTTATCGAATCACAGTGAATCTCTGTATCGACTTCTTAAGGAAAAAAGCGAGATCAGAAGTGCTCCTATATGATTCGGATGAATCGGGAGAATTGCCGATGGCAAACATCCCCGACCCTCGTGCAGAGTCGCCAGCAAAAGCAGTTGAGAATAAAGAGTTAAGAACCCATATCCGGAAAGCAGTCCGCCGACTCCCGCCAAAGCAACGGCAAATCTTCATTCTGCGACATTGGGATGGACTCTCGCTTAAAGATATTGCGGCAGTCGTTGGTAGATCTGATGGAACAGTCAAGGCACATCTGCTTCACGCCCATCGCAATCTTCGGAAACATCTACGTCCTTACCTACAAGAAGCAGATTCCTAAAAAAAGTGTCTGTATGCGCGCTTGCCCAG
>JAPPDN010000654.1 GCA_028824575.1 Candidatus Poribacteria bacterium
GGAACCGGGGTCTTGGGAGATTATTGCTGGCGGACTTCACGGGTCAGTTGATGATGGGTATCCGCGTCTATTCATAACCGGGGATGACACATGGAAGGATTACACAGTCGAATTTGATGTCAGACCCCTTAAAAAACATGGGCGTCCAACGATCGCCATAGCGGCGCGAATTCAGGAGAAATGGTTCGTACGGTGCAGTCTTATGGAACCAGTCGTTGTATTGCCTGGGGGTGGCAATGCGCCAGAAAAAGGATGGGTGTTCTGTTCGGCTGGCAACTTGCACCGTGAAAAAGCCGATCTGCTTTTCTTTGAGCCGCATCCACTTTTAAAATTATTCAGATGGGCACATTTCAAGTTAAGCGTTGAAGGCAGTATTTTCACCTTCTGGATTAATGGTGAACAGGTGATGGAGCCTACGGAACTTCGTATTGTTAGAAACCGCGATGGCTTTGAGGACTTCCCTGAGTTTCAGACCGGTGGTGTCGGTATCGGTCTCTCGAATTATACGGCGCGCTTTGATAACTTTACTGTTACAGGCGATAGCATTCCCGACAGCGGCGCGTTCGCCGTAACGCCTCAAGGAAAACTGGCGACAACCTGGGGACACTTGAAAAGATTTTAGTGTCAACGGCGATAGCATTGAAAGGAGAATTATTGTGAAATCTGTATCTATTATAGCACTCCTTTTTTTCTTGCCCTTTTCTGTGTGGGCAGGCACATTTCTGGATACCTTTGAAGACGGTAATTTGGACGGATGGCGCGAAGTTGTTCCGTGGGATAGAGTTCCGGGGTCTTGGGAGGTTGTTGCGGGTGGACTCCACGGGACGGGTGATGATATATCTCTGCGTCTATTCACAACCGGGAATAATACATGGAAGGATTACACAGTCGAATTTGATGTCAGGCTCCTTAAAAGAAGACCCGGTACCCCACGTATCTCGATTGCGGCGCGGGTTCAGGAGAAATGGATAGTGCAGTGCGTTATGATGGAGCCAGTAATCGTGTTGCCTGGGGGAGGCAATGTACCAGAAAAAGGATGGGTGAATTGTTACGCTGGCAGTTTGAACGATGGAAAAGTTAAGGGACTTCTCTTGGAACCGCATCCACGTTTAAAATTATTCAGATGGGTACATCTAAAGTTAAGTGCTGAAGGCAATATTTTCACCTTCTGGATTAATGGTGAACAGGTGATGGAACCTACAGAACTGCGTATTCGCAGAGACCGTGAAGGCTTTGAGGACTTTCCTGAGTTTCAGACCGGGGGTGTCGGTATCGGTCTCGCAAATTGTACGGCGCACTTTGATAACGTCACTGTCACCGGCGATAGCATTCCCGACAGCGGCGCGTTCGCCGTAACGCCCCAAAGAAAACTTGCGACAACTTGGGGGAACTTGAAAAGATTTTAACGTCAATGGTGATAGCATTGAAAGGAGAATTATGATGAAATCTGTGATGATTGTAGCCATCCTTTTCCTCCTGACTCTTTCTGTGTGGGCAGGCACATTTTTGGAAACCTTTGATGGCAAAGCGTTGGACGGATGGCAGGAAATTTGGGTGGATAAAGGACCCGCTGTCTGGGAGATTGTTGATGATGAACTGCACGCAGAAAGTCGTGAAGCGTATACGCATTTACTGACAACTGGGGATAGCACGTGGGAAGACTACACGATGGAACTTGATGTCAAACCCCTAAAAAAACACGGTATTGGCGGTATCTCAATCGCTGTGCGGGTTGACGGAACTTGGTTAGTTTACTGCAGTATTTTTGATCCGGTGATTATAAGGGGTGATGATCCTCCGGTTCAAGAGGAACGAATAGGGTGTTACGCTACCGGTTTGAAACCGCTACGTGCACATGCCATCCTTATCTCTGAACTGCACCCACTTTTAAGATTAAACAGATGGTACCATCTGAAGTTAAGCGTTGAAGGCGATATTTTTACCTTCTGGATTAATGATGAGCAGGTTATGGCACCGACGCAACTTCAAATCTTCAAGGGGATTGATGTCTTTGCTGATTTTCCTGATTTTCAAACTGGGGGTGTCGGTTTTGGGCTTTGGAACTATACGGCAATCTTTGATAACATCACTGTCACAGGGGAGAGCGTTCCCAATAGCGGTGATTTCGCCGTAACGCCTCAAGCAAAACTGGCTACGACGTGGGGACACTTGAAAAGATTTTAGTGTCAACGGCGATAGCATTGAAAGGAGAATTATTATGAAAATAGAACGGACCTATAGAGTCTTTGGCATAACACTCTTGTTGGGTTTATTCCTTTTCAGCATAAATGCTTGGGCGGATACGTATATCTCCTTCAGTTCCAACCGAGCAGGGAACTATGACATCTATGTCATGGATATATTTGGAAACAATCTACGCAACTTGACGAATCACCCCGCTTATGACGGTGACGTAACATGGTCACCCGACGGACGTTCTTTCGCTTTTGTGTCGAACCGCGATGGACACCGCGAGATCTACATTATGGATGTCGATGGGATAGCAACTCGACGATTGACAAATCATCCAGAAGAGGCGGCCCAACCTGACTGGTCGCCTGATGGAAACTGGATCGTGTTCACATCGGACAGAGAGAGCAGAGAAAACTATGATATCTACAAAATAAATGTCAACGGTAGAAATCTACGACGGCTCACGAAACATAAAGCATACGACTCGGCACCGGCGTGGTCGCCAGATGGGAAGCAGATTGCCTTCTCTTCCTATCGCGATGGAAGTATGGGTATCTATGTGATGAATGCCAACGGAAAACATCTCGAGCGCGTTAAACAGGTAGAGGCAGGCGGAGTATCTCCGAGCTGGTCGCCAGATGGGAAACAGCTTGCTTATTCTTCAAGTTTTGCGGGCATTGGTATCTACGTTATGGATATGCGTCAGAAAGATGTGCGCCGCGTGACACCTATGGGCATTTGGAGTCGGCACCCAACGTGGTCACCCGATGGTGAT
>JAPPDN010000682.1 GCA_028824575.1 Candidatus Poribacteria bacterium
CTATGCCGAGGTCACCGGAAGGGGAGTCGCGGCCCCGACCTCACTGCGGGTCGGCTGAGTTGCTCAAATTGGCTCCGACATTCAATCTTAACGATATGGATGACCTTGAAGGGACAACTAATTTGCTACGCCGCGTCGAAATTCTATAGAAATGGTAAACCTTGCTTGAGGGATTGGGACTACCGGAATTGAATGCCCACGTTAAAAACACACACCGTTATTTCTCTATGTCTGCTGTCGTGGCAGGCATTCCGATTGTTATGGTCGGCATTGGTGGCCTCATCCCTTTGGTTTACCTACTGACCAAAGCGTTTTCAGCGGAAGGCAGTGCACTCGTCGAAATTGTCTTCCGCTGGCGAAACGCGAGGCTGTTCCTCAATACACTACTCCTGACCGTGGGGGTTTTGGTGCTTGACCTACTCATAGCAACCCCCGCTGCATGGTTAACGAGTCGAGTAAACCTAAAAGGTAGACGACTCTTCACGGTGCTGTGCGCGCTACCGCTCGCTATTCCGGGTTATGTGATGGCTTATGCGTTGTTGGCACTCGGTGGAAATACCGGGATTGTCGCCCAGTTATTCGGTACAAGTATCCCCCGCCTCAGTGGGTACTGGGGCGCGCTCCTCGCAATCAGCGCATACACAAGTCCTTACCTCTTTCTGAACCTACGCACCGCCTTGTTAGGACTTGATCCGAGTCTTGAAGAATCCGCTCGGAGTCTCGGCTACAAGTCTCACCAGACTTTTTTTCTTGTTATCCTGCCCCAACTCCGTCCTGCTTTCTATGCAAGCGGACTTCTCATTAGCCTACATGTGCTCGGCGACTTTGGCGTTGTATCGCTGATGCGCTATGAAACCTTTAGTTACGCGCTTTACACAGAATACACGCTCTCCTTTGAACATGTCTATGCGGCGTGGCTTGCTTTGATGCTTCTCGCCTTTACCGCGTGCCTACTCTATCTTGAAGCAAAGTTATTAAATAGGGTGGTACTCCACCGTGCCGGGCGCGGTGCTTCTCGCCAATTGTCGCAGATTCAACTCGGCACGTGGTCCACTCCGGCGCATCTTTACCTCGGCTTGGTGGCGTTTGTAACTGTAATTGTGCCCGCTGGTGCTATCTGCCTTTGGATATTCAGAGGTTTTGATCCGAAGGCATTACAAGGGCTTTTAAGCGCGCTCATCGGTTCGTTATCGGTGGCAATACCTGCGGGGGTTCTGTGTGCACTTCTGGCAGTGCCGTTCGCTTATATAGGTGTTCGACACCCATCGCGCATCTCAAATGCGTTAGAGCGTGTAGGTTACGTCGTTTACGCTATACCCCCACTTGCATTCGCGCTATCACTCATCTTTTTTCTTTTACACACCGCGTCATTTATCTACAAGACACTACCTGTACTCATCTACGCGTGTACTTTACACTTTCTTGCGGAGGCGATCGGACCGGTCCGAAGTTCGCTCTACCAAGCCTCGCCGAACTTAGAGGAGGCAGCGCGCTCGCTTGGGTATCCACGTATACAAGCGTTTTTTAGGACGCTCTTCCCGATTCTTATGCGCGGTATGCTCACCGCCACTGCTTTGGTTTTCCTTGCAACAATGAAAGAACTCCCTCTGACTTTCCTCTTATCCCCTGCTGGCTACGAAACACTTGCCCTCAATGTCTGGAGCTACACAACTGAAGCCATGTTCGCTGAAGCAGCACCTTATGCCCTGGCGATTCTGCTCTTTTCGGGGGTGTTTGTCGGGGTCTTGATTCGTCAGGAGGAACGGAGATAAAAAGGGATAGGTCCCTCAAGTAACCCACCCGGACAACTGCATCAATCTACCTTAACCTGTTCCTGTAACGCAATTTTTCAACAATTTGCACATAAGTTTGTCTAATTGTGGTAGACTACTTGTACAAATCTCTAATTGGCAGACAGGAATGAACACATTATTTGAATTTTTAACGATACCGCCGCTTATAACACTTGGTACGGATGCGCTTAGGTTGTTACTTTCGTTCGCACTGAGCATTTTCATTGTTAATATCTACCAGTGGACACACACCAAAGTCCCGCAAAAATCGTTTACCGACACGCTCATCATCCTATGTATGCTGATTTCTGTCGTGATGGTGATCATCGGGGACAGCATCGCACGGGCGTTTAGTTTAGTCGGTGCGCTGTCCATTATTCGGTTCCGTACTGCTATCCAAGACCCACGGGATATCGGTTTTGTTTTTTATGCGTTAGCCGTTGGTATGGCGGTCGGTGCTGGCAATCCATCTGTCGCGATTCTGGCAACATTCCTCATCGGTATCATCATTCTCTGCATGTACTATTGGCATCAACGCTTTGGTAACGATAACGAATTTAGTTTAGAATTCTGCCTGCCACCCGATCGGAGTTTTGAAACTGTTTACCGTTCTGTCTTCGACAAATACTTGATTTACGAACGTTTACTTGAAAAACGGATCAAAAAATCGCAGGTGGTTGAACTGACCTTCAGGGTCAAATTAGTGAACCCGCAAGAGTGGCTCACCTTTTTTAACGAACTCTCGCAGATTGAAAATCTCACAGAAGTGAGAATGGATAAAGAATAAGACACGGCCACCACGGAAAATCCGAACTTCTCTATACGAAACAAGTCTTAAGATTAATAGAACTGACGCAACTCCTTGGTAGGCGCGGTTTTGCGGTGTACTCACCCAAATTTGGTTTCCCACATGCGGCAACCAAATGTTGCTTCGCAGTGAGAATGCTTTACATTTGCGATCTGCATTCCTAACTGCACCTACGGTATGATGATAGGCGTAATCCCCTAATTTTGCGTAAGTCCCGAAAAGGAGAATACAATGAAACATTTTAAAATAATAATAGTTCTTATGCTAATAGCTACCAGTTGGACAATACATGCCGGTGCTCAAGACAATCAACAATCGTCAAAACTTACAGATGAGCAGAAACGGTTTGACCTCAATGGAGACGGT
>JAPPDN010000800.1 GCA_028824575.1 Candidatus Poribacteria bacterium
TCTGGGGGTACATCGTCAATATAACCGACCGCTCCGAGATGAAACGGGTGCGCGTCCACATGACACCCGATTGATTTTTTAGGGACATCTCCATAAGGCAGCGTGCAGTAAATACCTCGAACGCGTTCTGGTTGTACGAGGTTCCCTTCGCCTAAAAGCTGCTCCGCCATCCCCCAGACGTTCGGATCTGTGGCAAGGAGTTGGACCATCCACTTTTCACCACCCGGCTCACGAAAGTTCCAACGGAAACCTCGTCGATTATTGTTTTTGTCGACGTTTTCCTCTTCGGAGGTGAAGGGGCCTATCCAAGTTTCGGGATCCTCACGTTTACGTCCTTCCGGAGCACCTTCCCAGAGTTTTGCGCGTGCGCGCTCCATTAATTCTGGATCAAGGACGTTTCGTTTGACCAAGTATCCTTCAGTTTTGAAAAATTCGATGTCTTTCCGTGTAAGTTCAACCATTGTCTTGTATCCTTCTTCGTTGAAGTCGCACGAGGCGTGCTGGCGGAAATTTTTGGGATATATGCGATGTAACGCTTAAAAAAAGGTTGAAAGTCATCTCTTTAACGAGAGTTAAAGAATTTTAAGAGAATTTAACGATTATTTCAAGGAAAAGTGACAAATTTTTGGCAAATAAGGATATCATAAGATTGAAAAGTTCCGAAATGGTAGTAACAGTTAAAAAACTTTGGGGGATCGTAACCACTACCGAGGTAGTAAAATTTGGGGTACGTTGTGTGTCCGTCCACCCTTTTCCTTCAAAAATTATCTGCAACAATCACCAAATGAGGAAATTCTGGTGGTTCTTTGACCAATCCTACCCCAGTTAACACGTTGATACGCGGTTCACGGAAATGTGTTTCCGCCCAAATCAGGATTTGTTCAATCTCAAAAATATCTACATGTGTATAGCCAATAGGGATGATCTGACTTGAATCAGTAATACCTAGTAGTCTGTCCAGTCTAAAATTCGGAGTAACCCCGTTCGTAGTAGGGCAATTCATTGCCCGTTTCTGACCTGCGGACGTGCGATAAATCGCACTACTACGAACTAACTATCTATAATTCAAAGGTGGACAGACTACTAGGTATTTCCAAGACAGGATATGTTTGCATAAACGTGCCGTTGATGTATTCTGCCCATCTCGGAATCTTCTCTTCGGTGGTATTCACCAGTATCAGGAAATCGTCATTGACCGCATCCCAAATGCCTCGCAGGATGTTATCGCGTGCGACGTGTTCTGCTTCAAGAGTCCGAAGCCCATGAAGTCTTTGACCCTCATTGATTTGGATCGGGCATCCACTCCAGTCCCTGCCCATAAGCGATGTTGATGCCTATAAACACGGTAACAATAACCAAAAAAAGTCTTTTATACATAGCATCTCCTTGGGGCTAATCGGTTGTTGTTTTCACTCAAAAGCGTTTGCGACACTCACAAGATCGAGGATATTGACGACCCCATCCTTGTTCACATCTGCGCGTCGATTGCTCGGATTCAGCGTTCCGATCTGCTGTGAAACGATTGTAAGGTCAAGAATGTTGACGATGCCATCGTCGTTTACGTCTCCAAATCTATAATTTTGTCGCTCTCTTGCGAATTCCAATAACTTAAAAGTTTCAGGTCGGTGTTGCTCTTCCAAATCATCTACTCCATGAAGGCGAAGCAAAGGTATTGCATCCCACACTTCATATTTTTCTTGATTTTCTTGGAACTTTCCAGGAGGATATCTATCTGGACTCGGGACTCCGAGATGTCCATAGCGTAGAACATAAGGCGAAAATAAGAAGGAACTGATCGCATGGGGGTGCTCTCGTGGCGAACTGGGCAATCGTGCTAAACTTTCGTATAAAAAGGTAACTTCATGCAGACCTTCGCCACCAAGAACAATACCGGGCATTGCCTCTCTGAGTTCCTGATGGAGCCGTATACTGCCCTCTGGCACCGTCAAGCCATCAATCGGAGGATTATTTACCATGAAATGGCTGATGTCGAGATGAAAGGCATCTACCCGGTAAGTCTCCCATACAGTTTTTAATCGATCCACCAACAATTTTCTAAACTCGCTTGAAGCCGGATTGATCCAAGCGTATCGGCGGTGCAATGGGTATTCATCACTCAATCTTGACCCTATCTTTTCACCTGTCCGCGGGTCGTACATTTGGTATTTCTCAAATTCCGCGTAAAGCGGGTTAGACAGGGCAACTGCTACCACATTCACGTGTGGCATCACTCTGAAACCGTAGCGGTGTGCTTCTCTAACAAAATGTCCAAAATTTGCGAAACTCGTTACAGGCGTATAATCAGGATAATTGAGAGCCCACCCGGATTCTCGCCAGTCAAGGGCATATAAGAGTGTTTTTTCAGGGTCTACGAGTTGACTGAGTTTTCCTAAAATGCCTGCCTCCATATCCGAGTGATAAAAGGGACACCTTATGACCAATTCAATATCATTGATCCATGCTGGTATCTCTCTGCGATCAGCAGGTTTTAGTGCCTCGTGCATCCATTGCCTATAATGAAGCGCAGGCACTTGCCAGTCGCCTTCGTAGGCGTTCAATCGCCATGTCGCAGTTGTGACCTGTTTTTGTTGATCATAAGGAACAGGCGGATATTGTCCAAAATTAACAGCAAAACTCCCACCTTCGGACGCATATTGAAATGTTTTAAATTGGTATTGGGTATCATCGCTACGGACAAAAACACCACCGCGGTGTCCTTGAAAAATAGCAAGTTGTGCTTCCCATTTACTATCTGGATAGTAGTACGTATCGGAGAAGTTTCTATCATTTGAAATCATTCTACCACCACGAGTTGGCAGGATAACATCTATGGCTGCGTGTGAGAGATTTGAGAACCCCCATATAATATGTTCGATGCCTCCCATTTTTGAAAACCCTGTTTGCCGAATGAGCAGATCCCCGGTGTCCGCATCTATCCCGATAAACAGGTGAAG
>JAPPDN010000745.1 GCA_028824575.1 Candidatus Poribacteria bacterium
CGACAATGTGGACTTCATCCGTTTCCTCCATGAGGGACTTCAGGGGCACCATCGCTTGTTCCATTCGGCTGTAGTCGAGTGTGCAAACGTCGAAGTAGTAATCCTCAAATGCTTCTGTGCTCATCTTCGCCTGCTGTGCCATTGCAGGGTGGGGCCATCGTAGCACAACCCATTTTGTCTTTGGTACCCGGATATCGTTGAGCGGTCGCGACCAATACTTTTGGTAACGTTGGATCGCCTCTGACGGGACATCAGACATCTCCGTGATATTATGGCTACCCCGAATACCGATATACGCCTGTACCTTTTTCATACGATATATTTCGTATTCACCCATCAATTTTATGCCAGTATCGTCTCCGCCAAGAATGATCTCACGTTGGATACGATTTTGCTTGAGTTCAACAAGTGGAATCCCATCTGCTTTCCGCACGGCGCGAATGAGGGCAATAACCATCTCTTGTGGAATATCAATGCCTTCGATGAGTACAAATTCGCCGGGTTGGACTTTGGTGGAATGGGTCGTGAGAACGTTTGCGAGTTCATCAAGTCGTGGGTCGTGCATATTTACCTCGGAATTAATAAGCGTCGAATATGTAAGAATTCAAAAGTGAATTTCGTGAAAAGCTTCAACTTTCAACGTTGTTCGCTTGATATACAAAATTTTCTTGTATATTATCGGCGAGCGATGTCCACCACGTTTCATCTGCGGTAACACGCAGGAGATGTGTATTGTGAGGTGTATCATTCGCGCCTAAACCTTTTTCAATTATCTGTGTGTCTGTGTCGCGTTCCAATAATTCTGCAAGTGTATATTCCAAGCGTTCGGGCGAACGAATTGCGATGACATTGACAATTTCAGTTAATTGTAAATCCGACAGAAAGTCAACGTTCCAGAACAATTTTTTTCCATTTTTTGGGAATGGGTCAGGCGGTCCCAAGCCACAATCATGGAATTGGTTTACCATTTTTTCTCGGATAGCATGTGGCGGTTTATCACCGCTCCGCGTTGCGTGCCGAACAAGTCGCCGTGCCAGCGAAGTCGCGCCTTTTTCTGATAGCGCGGAACCGACATAAACATAATCACCAGCGGGCAATGAAATCCGTTTGCCTTTCTTGAACCGTCCGAATTGTAATGTGGTGTTCTCCTTAAGGCGAATCCGCAAGATATATGTGCCAGCCTGTGAATCGTTGCCGATGATACGGATGCTCGGGATTTCCATCAATCCAACCTATAAACTATATTTCTTTCAACTCCGGGACATGTTCATCTTCATATTTTTCAGTAACAGGAAGACTCCGCTACAAGGCACATTCAGTTTTCAAGGTTCAAGAGGGCATGCGTAAACTCATCAATGCTTGATGCTTGCGCGGCAACACGGTGTAACTGATCCAGACGTTGTAGATCGTCAATGGCACCCAGAAAAGGCTTTAGCTTTTCTGCGACATCCGTTTCAAATCGGACATCTAACACTGTGAGTATTGCTTCAACTGCGTACTGTTTTTTGCCTTGTTCGATACCTTGTTCGATGCCTTGTTCGATACCTTGTTCGATACCTTGTTCGATACCTTGTTGTAGGATATACTGGTAAGTCGATGATTCTAACATAGGTCCCTCCATTAGATGTTGGATGTCAGCAGGGTCAACGATTAAACCACTCAAAACCCATTGCCATAATAATAAATCCTTCTGAAGTTCTGGCTCCAAAGATATGTTTGCTGACAATATCGTATCGATTGTGCGGTAATTCTTCAAGGCGTTGGTTTAAGACATCTTCCATATTCAGATTATACCGCTATTTGTTGATGAATGTCAACTTTTTTAGAATTTGGGTATTGAAACAAAAGCGAAAATCTATTAGAATTGCAAAAGAGGGAACTACCCATTGGAATCGCGAGCGTGGGGAAACACCCCAAGCAAAACACTCGCTCCTACGACAGCAAGCGCACGTAAGCCCAACTTCGGCGGGCTGGATAAACGGAACGGCACTTTATTGCCATACCCACCTCAACGAACCGCAAGGAAAATTAAAAGAATGAAAATAGGGCGATTATCTATTGGATATGTCACAGTCATTGTGCTGATGGTGCTACATCTTCTGCCGGTCTGGGGTTTCAAGTATTTCCCAACACAGGATGGGGCAAGTCATATTTACAACGCTTATGTTGTGAAGGAATACCACAATCACGAAAACTACCGGCTACGCGAAGTCTACGAACTGAACGCGACTGTCTTTCCGAACTGGACCTCCCACGCGCTCCTGCTATTATTGTTATACATCTTTCCGCCGCTCGTTTGCGAAAAGATCGTCCTTACGCTCTGCATCGGTCTTCTGCCACTCGCCCTGTTCTATTTCCTCAACGGTGTCGAAAAGAGAAATATGGTATTCGGGCTGCTTGGGTTTCTCTTCGCCTACAACTACCTGCTTCACATGGGGTTTTACAACTTTGTCCTGAGTATGTCTCTGTTTTTCTTCACACTTGGCTACTGGTGGAGAGTCAAGGATAAACTTCGATTAATCAACATCGTGGTCATATACATATTGCTGTTGGTGACCTACCTCACGCACTACCACTCTTATGCGTTACTGATCATGTCGCTGACGTTCTTTTCTCTTTACGGGGCGGCGCACGATGCACTGCGGGGAATGTGGGGTTATAAGGAGACATCACACCCATTGACGCAGCGTTTCAAGGAGGGGCTGACAAAACTCAAACCTGCACTGACTTTCATAGGGAGTCTTATACCTGCTTACTTTATCTTGTTCTCCTACTATTTCTACCTTACCAACGCTCACGGGGGTGATGGTAACCATAAAGGCTTTGAATGGCTAAACGACTATTTCTTCGGTATGAAATCTCTTGTATCCTTCCGAGACGATCACATACTGATCGGACGTGTGTTACTGGTCTTTTTTGCCATCGCCTTTGTCCTCACAGTTATCGAT
>JAPPDN010000009.1 GCA_028824575.1 Candidatus Poribacteria bacterium
GAAACCTTTCATTGAGGGCGTTATCACAAATTATTCTTACGAATAGGGAGGAACCTATCATGTTGAAAAGATTTCGTGTCGTTTTGAGTCCATTACTCATTTTGGGCTTCAGTGCAACACTGTTGGCACAGGAAGGGAAAGATGTCTATTCCCCACACGTGCCAGGAAGTTACTGGGTTTACGAGGATCAGGATGGAAATGAATTAACACGGTCGGCTGTAGAAAAAAAAGAAATTGAAGGTGAGATGTATAGCAGCTTCAACTATGAACCCACCATGGAGGATTGGATAAATTATGACTATCACATCCATCCGAATTTCTACAAAGTTGGTGAAGAGAAGATTACCTTCTTGGTCGGGGATGAGGCACAGAAAGCAGTCAAGGCACGCCTTAACAAAGAGATGGCGGACTTCCGGACGATTTTACGGCTGATGATGGAAGGATTTGATCTCCTCTACGAAATCGAAGCAGAGACGGAAGACTCGTTCGATGTGCTTCCAACGTCTGTCACTTTCAACGAAGCCTGGGAGGCAATACAGCTAAAAGCCAAAGTTACGATGCGATCTGATCCGCCGCAAGACCCTGAAGAAATCATACTTGAATTCACTATTGTTGAAACAGGCAAAGTGTTAGGCACCGAAGATGTTGAGACACCCGCTGGTACTTTTGAAAACTGTTTGAAAATTGAATACCAGACAGAGACAAAAGTGGAAGCATCCCCTCCTGACCAGGACCTAACTCCAAATCCGCCGGGCGAATCCGTTACAACACTGTGGGTAGCACCGAATGTCGGAATCGTCAAGTTTCACCAAAAAGCGGAGGATATCGTGCTGAAAACTATTCCTCCACCACCACATCCGCTATTTAAAGCTTCAACCACGGTCAAAACGCTTGAATTAAAGAGATATGAAATCAAATAGACTAATTCCGATGCTGAATAAACGCTTTTCTGACTCGAAGCCGAAAAACGAGAAATTGGAGGAACCTATCATGTTGAAAAGATTTCGTGTCTTTTTGAGCCTATCGCTCATTTTGGGCTTCAGTGCAACGCTGCTCGGGAAAGAAAAGACAGACACCTATTTCCCACACGCACTTGGAAGTTATTGGGTTTACAAAGATCAGGACGGAAACAAGTTAACACGCCGCGCTGTAGAGACAAAAACAATAGAGAATGAGACGTATCATGCCTTCAGTTATGAACCCGCTGTGGAAGATTGGGCAGATTATGAACATTACGTTCGCCCCAATTTTTACCAAATCCGTAAGGACGGAATTTCGTTCTTTGTCGGTGATGAATTTGAAAAAGCGTTTGAGGCAAAACTCCGTAAAGAAATGGAAGCGGATAGCAAGAAACAGCAAGGCATCTCGACAACTGGTGATGTCAGTGCTGATGTCAGTTATGAGATTGAAGTCAAAGCGAAAGACGATTTCTATCTTCTCCCAACACCTATCGTTTTTGATAAAGCGTGGACAGCAACGCAAATCAGCGGATCCATAACACTCAAACTTGAAATCCAAAGTGCTATTCCCAATTTGCAGATTCCGGGCGGAGATCAGGAGCCCATTCCTATTGCTTTGGTCGAAAAAGGGAAGGTGACAGCCAAAGAGACTGTAAAGACCGCCGCGGGGACGTTTGAAGACTGCTTGAAAATTGAGTATTGGTATGCCGCAATGGAAAAAGAGGACGCGACACAACCGACTTCTTCAGGGACATCTGATATAGAATTAACAAGGCTCTGGTTGGCACCTAACGTCGGAATTGTGAAATTTATCCGTGTCTCCGCTGATTCAAAAGTGGAAAAGAGCCTTGAACTAACACAATACGAAATCAAGTCCACGGGTTCCGGCAGCGAATAAACGCTGCAGATGAGGAAGATTGCCTAAAGGTGAAATTCATGCAACCTTTTCTCTTAAAGCGCGACATAATATTATGAGACAATCCACTTTTCAAGGAAAGTTAGGAAAAAACAAGAAATGACAAGCGTGTTACGGCACGACAGAGCATGCCTACTACTATGGGATGAGGTGAGTTAATGCAGACACTTTGGCTCATTATCCAACGAGAATTCGTCTCAAATGTGTTGACCTCCCGATTTATGATTGGGTTTATCGTGTGCTTGCTGTCAACCGCTGTCGCGGTTTTCGTTCAGGTGGATGACCACGAAAAACGTTTGGTCGGATATAACACAGCTGTCCGGGAATCTCAGGCGGAAGTACAGAATTGGAAACTCTACACCGATATTAGCGCGAAGGTGCACAGAAAACCGAATCCGCTCGGCATTTTTAACATCGGAATGGAAACCTCTGGTGTAAATACGGTCGTTGTTGAGCCTGACAAGCCGATTTGGAAACGGGATAGCAGTTCCCCCGGTTGGGGCGAAACGACTCGGAAGATAGGAGCAGACAACCCTTTTCTCGCCATGTTTCTCTCCGTTGATGTGGTTTTCATCTTCAAGATCGTACTCAGTGCGTTAGCGATTCTGTTTGCTTACAACACGATTTCGGGCGAAAGAGAGGACGGCACACTGAAACTTGTGTTATCCAATTCGATACCGAGAGACACGGTGGTTTTGGGGAAATACCTCGGGGGTATGTTGTCGCTGTTCCCGATTGTTGCGGTGAGTTTGATTGTGGCACTGTTGCTTGCACTCTCTTCACCTGACATTGCTTTTGATGGAAACGACATTGCACATGTTGCCCTGATATTCGGTGTTTCGCTGTTGTACGTGTCAACGTGGTATCTTTTAGGACTGCTCTTATCTGTTTGGACGAAGGAAGCAACGACGACATTAATTTTTTCTATGTTTCTCTGGGTGATTCTGACAAGTGTTCATGCGAACGTAGCGACATTTGCGGTGACCAAATTTTCGCCACATAAACCAGACTCGGAGGAGAAAGTTTTTCAACAGACGATTCAACTTTGGAACGATTTCAGAAAAGAACGCGAC
>JAPPDN010000295.1 GCA_028824575.1 Candidatus Poribacteria bacterium
CGACCTTAATCTTAATCCCGACTTCAAGATCCGTTGCGACACATTCAATGTTCCCATCTGTGGCTTGGATAAGGACGTTTGAAAGAATCGGCAAGACATTGCGTCCACTCGCGACACCTTGTAGCACTTGCAGGGCATGCAAGAGGTCATATTTTTCAAAAGTTAGTTCCATTTCCAATTTTCCCTATTAAGCATTTCAGTAATTCTACCAGAAGGTCTCGTTAAAATTGAGCACATTTTCAACTTTGCAGAGGCGTTCAGTTTTCAGTAATCAGCAGTCAGCAAAACAGTAATGAGTTATCAGCGGGTAGTGGGTATCATTTCTACCGCAGAAAAAGAAAGACTACGACGGTTCTTCTAAGACCCCAAGCGCATCGGGTGTATAAGACAAACATGTCCTTCCTCGCCGACCGGCTTAAAGGCTACAGTCGTCACCGCAGTTGTAAATTCAATTGCGACGGATTCTGTTTCGATGTGTGACAGTGTCTCTATCAGCAAACGCGCATCAAGTCCAATCCGTTCACGTCCATTGCAGGATTCAACAGAGATCGTTTCGTGTGCCTCTCCTAATTCTGGGGTGTTCGTTGAGAGATGAATCTGCTCGGTACTGATTTCTAAACAGATCGCGTAGCTTTTTGGGTTTGATAGCAACGCCACGCGCCGACTCGCCTGGAGGAACTGTTCTTTCGAGACGACCGCTCTACCCGTTGCAGACTCAGGAATGAGTGCCTGATATTTTGGATAATCTCCCTCGACCAGCCGTGTGGTTAAGGTGGCTTTGTCATCAGCGAGCAGCACCTGATTTTCCAGGACTGAGATCTGTACTTTATCAGATTCAGCGAAAGTACGTTCAATCTCTTTGACGGCTTTCAGTGGAACGATGAATCCCTCTACATTCTCTGGAGTCTCGAACGGTTCGCACTGCGCGAGCGCAAGCCGCGTCATATCAGTAGCAACGACTTCAGTCTTATCTTCAAGGAAACTAAAATAGAGTCCGTTTAGGTAGTATCGGACATCCTCTGTCGCTGCAGCAAATTCGGTTCTGCGGATGACGGCGCGCAAGGTTTCACCATCAATCGTCAGTGAATGTCCATCAACAGAAGGCAATTGCGGGAATTCTTCATCCGGGAGTCCAATAATCTTATAGACACCATCGCCACAAGTGATTTCAACGCGATCGTTTGCCGTGGTTACAAGGTGTATCGTCTTATCTTCGGGGAGTTCTTTGACGATGTCAGCCAGTTTTTTAGCGGAGACAGTGATTGCACCGTCTTCTTGAATAGCACCTTCGACCTTAATCTTAATCCCGACTTCAAGATCCGTTGCGACACATTCAATGTTCCCGTCTGTGGCTTGGATAAGGACGTTTGAAAGAATCGGTAAAGTATTGCGTCCACTCGCGACACTTTGTAGTATTTGCAACGCATGCAAGAGGTCATGTTTTTCAAAAGTTAGTTCCATTCCCAGTTCTCCTTACTAAGAAGCGTTTCAGTAATTCTACCAGAAAGGTCGCATTAAAGTCAAGTGCTTTTTCAACGTTAAGTAGGCTGAATGGCGACGATAAAGTAGACGCCTGCCTGCGCTCTATGAACTGTTTCTGGAATAGGGCGTGGTAGACCGCGTTGAATTATCCGGCGTATGTGCCCGTTTCAATCGGTCTACCTTGTGAAGTGAACCCGACGCTACTCAAAAACATTTTCGATGTGGAGGGATTGAGCCATCTTCTGATTTTCGGTTTCTAATTTTTCACGACTCGCGATAACGCAAATCGAGCTTTTATCTCTGCCCTCCTCTAAAGTTTCAAGCATGGCGCGTTTTACTTGCTTCGGGGTTGCGCGTCGGAGTTCGGCATACTTTTCTTCAAACATCTCATGTGTCTGTCCAGTGAGATGGTCTGTAAGCGCATCGGTTGAGGCTTGACTGGGTCGGACTGTTTTTTGATAATCCGTCGATTTAGCGATAATCGCTCGGTCAATATCCGTTTGCGTCCACTCTGTCTGTTTGACGTAGTCAACGGTCTGTGCGAAAACGTTGAGCGTCCGAGCAACGTGCGGGTCAAACTGCGAACCTTGGTGTAGCATGGATTCAAATGGGTTATATGCGCAATTAAAACCATAGGCATTGCCTTTGAGTCGGATTTCGGGCAACATGTAATCAAATGTTAGGATATGTGAGCCAATGGTTAAGAGTGCTGAATCGGAATGTGAGTAGTGCGGTGCTGGTATCATCTGTGTGCAGTGCGCGACTTGAATGGGAGCGGCCAATCCTTCACGTGGTGGCACATCAAAAGGTTTAAAACCTATCGGTGCTGAGATTATCGGTTCATCACGCATGTTACTGATCCATTCGGCGAACTGTCCTTGAAACATCTCAAAAGCTGCGTCAGAACCGGTAAAACTCACAGTCACACGGTCTTGGACTAATAAAAATTCGCGAATCGCCTCAATAGCGTAGGTGAGTTCCTCATAAGATTCGTCAAAACGCTTGAGCAACATTTCACTTGCGCGGAATTGTGGCAGCCCGAAAACGGTTTCTTTGAGATATGCTTGCGGCGAAAGCCCACGGGCAGCATGATGATCTGCGATACTTGGACCGCTATAATCGTGTATCATGTTCTGATACCCTACGACTGCTTGATTGAGTACGTCATAGAGACGTTCTTTATCGCGAGGGTTCACATCGAAAACCAAATCGCGCAAAACGTCCAAAGCATTCTCTACTTTATTGTCAAGTGCTTTAAGACGAAACTGCATATTCCACACACGGCGATTTGGATCAAGCGCGTGGGTGGTAAAGTTCGGGGAACATTCAATACCGCCGGTAGCTGCTGCGCGACGCTGTGCCGTCTGTTCATAATTCATCTTTCCCGCGCCAAGTTTGCCAATAGCATCAGTGTATCTGGGTAGATATTGCCAAAGGTATTGCGGTAACCCTTGCAAGTCGAAG
>JAPPDN010000152.1 GCA_028824575.1 Candidatus Poribacteria bacterium
GGCACATGATCATTATCACGAGCGTCGGTACATGGAAGCGATTAAGGCGTACGAGGCAATGAACGAAAAAGGGATTCCTAACGCTGACGGTTCGCATACACCACTTCGGCAAAGCCAAAAGGATTCAATCCGCTTGATGTTAGGCCAGAGTTATGCTAAAACAGGTGAGGATGCTGCAGCACAACGTATTTTCAAAGAAATTGTTGATGAAAATCCCAACGGTTCTTATGCGACGCGGGCAGTGCATCGGTTAGCAAACCTCCATTGGGAACGCTATCAGTTTCGGGAAGCCATTCTACAGTGTAAGCAGATTCTCAAACAACACCCTGACACGACTGTCGCTGCTACAGCTGCTTACCTCGTTGGACAATACGAACAAGCAGAAGGCAAATCTGAGGCAGCAATAACAAGTTACAAATATTTCCTTGACAATTTCCCGACTTCACCCTATCGCACCACGGCAGTCAATGGACTTATTCAACTTTATATTACCAACCTTCGTTATGAAGAGGCTGAGAAATTGATTCAAGAACGGATGCTGCAGTATCCTGATGATAGCACTTTACTGGAGCAGTTAGCAGAACTCTACCAGAAGCAGAACGACTATCCAAAGGCACTTGAGCTTTACCGAAAGGCAATTAAACAGAACCCGAATAATACAAACTTGCGTAAGAAGTTAGGCTCTCTCTATGCTGAAACTGGCAAAACCGCCCAAGCTGTCGCCGAGTGGCAGAAATTAGTCACAGGGAGTCCGAATCGACCTGACCGACATCAACAACTCGGCACAATCTATCTCTCTCATAAGATGTATCCAGAGGCGATTGCGGCGTATCAGGAAGCGATTCGTTTGAACCCACAGGATAGTTACCTCTATAAGCAGTTGGCAGCGGCGTATAAAATTCAGGGGAAAGTCCAAGAAGCCGCAGACGTTTATATTGATGCTTTGCAACGTGTTGGACTTGGACAGAATCAACGAGAAACAATTTGGCACGCGATGCTTGAGGTTTATGAAGGCGTAGAACGCAAACCACTTCAGGAGAAACTCATCGCCCTGCTTCAGAAGCAGCAAATACAATCCGGTTATAACGCTAATATCGTTATGACGCTCGGTGAACTCTTATTCTATGCGGGGAAAGCAACGCAAGCCCTTGAGACCTTTACACGACTTCATCGATCTCATCCAATGCACACTGACACAACGCTTGAAAAATATGCGCGAGTGTTAGAACGTAACGAAAATCTTCAGGCTTCGGCTGATTTCTATAAGACGTTGATAGCAGGCTCCACCGACAGAAAACGTGTCAGAAACACGCGTTTTAAACTCGCGGAGCTTTATCAAAAGATGGCGCGGTGGGATGAAGCAGTCGCGCTCCTGAAGGAACAGGTCAAAAGCGGCGAGGCTACTGTCAAAGACAAGTTGCTGCTTGGGCAACTCCAACTGCGAGGTCTTCGAGCACCGAAAGCTGCCCAAATGACTTTTGAACCGCTGCTTACCCAACGTTTATCCGCCACCTACTTAGCGGAAGTGCAATTGAGTTTAGGTGAGTGCCATATTCTACTGAAGCGTTACACGCTTGCACGGGAAGTACTCGAACCGATTGCCAACCGTACGAACCGCCTCCGTGCCACTGCCCGGAAATTGATTGGTGACTCCTATTTTTTCGCGTCAGACTTTGAGCAGGCTCTCAAGGAATACAACAGCGTCATCAAGATTTCAAAATCTGATAAACTCACGAACGATGCACTTGAACGGCTTGTCCTCATTCAGGATCACCCGGATTATTTCAAGGTGCCGCTCGCGGATTATGCGACCGCCGTGCAACTTTATCTAAGTGGGCACACAGAAGATGCCCTCCAGCAGTGCCAGCGAACACTTGAAGTCTATCCACAAGCCACTATTGTCGATGATATATGGCTGCTTATGGGTAATATTTACGGCGAAGCAGGTAGAGATGACGAGGCGATCAGTGCGTACCAGCAGATAGTCGCACAGGAGAGTTCTATCGCCGCGGAAGCATTGGTGAACATCGCTGAAATTTATCGACAGAAATCTGATTTTGATAACGCCGTCACTACCTATACGACAATCATCACCGATTATCCTGAGAATGTTATCGTTGTCCATGCGCGGCAACAACTTGATGAACTCGCGAAAGCACAGCAGAAGAGATAAAAGACACATCAATCTGAACCTCAGATTACGCGGGTTTTTGGAGAATTTCCTGTCAAGCGTTTGGATAAATCGGGGTTACAAACCCCTCCTACAAGAGAAATTGAAATACAACATCAACTTGTGATAAAATTATTAAAGAATTATCTACAAACTAAAGGAGATAGCAGATGCCCGACCCTGCTCATAATTTGTTTAATACACACCGAGTTCTTGAAAGCGAAGGGCTTACGTGTAACTATTATTCGCTTCCTGCCTTAGCGGAAGCAGACATCGGATCGATTGAGACTTTGCCTGTCAGCCTCCGCATCTTACTTGAATCGCTACTACGCAATTACGACGGACACCAAATTACAGAAGAAGATATTGTGAATTTGGCGAGTTGGGATGCGCGTTCACCGAAAGTCTCGGAGATACCGTTCAAACCGGCACGCGTGGTCGCACAGGACTTCACGGGTGTGCCACTTGTCGTTGATATTGCGGCGATGCGTTCTGCTGTTGCGGCACTTGGTGGCGATGCAAGCATGATAGAACCGCTCGTCCCTGTCGATTTAGTCATTGACCATTCTATCCAAGTTGATGCGTATGGTTCGGAGAGCGCATTTCAATTCAATACGCAACGGGAATTTGAACGGAATAAGGAACGTTATGAATTCCTGAAATGGGGACAGCAGGCGTTTGAAAAGTTCAATATCATTCCGCCCTCTATCGGCATTGTCCATCAAGTGAACTTGGAATATCTCGCGAAAGTGGTGATGACAGAAGATTCGCT
>JAPPDN010000544.1 GCA_028824575.1 Candidatus Poribacteria bacterium
GGCTATTGGACTCGGCTGCACGCGCATATCACTGGAATGGACTTCACAATCTGACCCCATTAACTGGTTGTAAAGTCCATTGAATATGTTTCCTGTAATAAGACTATGTGCGCGACTTGCCCCAGACATTGCAAATATCTGCCCATCGAGGTATTCACTTTTGTGGAACGCCTTTCGTTCTTGCGTGATGTATTCCTCAGGGGTGAAGAGGGTTTGTGCTGGAAGAGATGCCATACGTATTTCCTTGAATAGCAATCATGTTAGCAACATAATACCGCATTTTTAGGCAAAAGTCAATCTTTTTCGCTATGCTGTTCAAGACGATTTAGTATCTCGGTAGGGTTGGGTCAATCTCGGCTGCCCACTGGTCGATCCCGCCGATGAGGTTCTTTGCGTCCGTGAACCCATTTTGCTGTAGATAGGCGACAGCATAGAGGCTACGTTGTCCATGATGGCAGTAAACGACGATCTCTTGGTCTGATGGGAGACTGTCTATATGGTGTGGCAGTGTGTTAAGAGGGATTAAACGAGCATCTTCAAGGTACACGATGTCGTATTCGCTCGGTTCGCGAACATCTAACAACAAAACAGATTCGTTTTCATCGAGTTTTTGTTTCAATTCTTGTGGTGAAATTTCGGGGAATTCGGTTTGCATCGCTTAGTTTTCTTTCTCCAGTTGGATAGGCGGTAGTGGTGCGCATTCTGGGCAGGGACACGTCTCACGCAGGACTTCAAACGGGTAGATGCCTGTGTCGTGTCCATCGTTCCAACTGAACTGGAGCGCGTAGCGACCGACTAACTGAACATCAAGGGGTTGAATATCGTCCGAGACCTCGATGCGTGTTATATCTCCGTCGCCTTGCGGTGCAAAGAGGGAATGGATATCCCTACCTTTATGGCGAATGATGGAACATTCAGCACACGGACACATCTGCCGGAGATAGGTGTATGGATACCAACTCACATGACCATCCTTCCATTCTACTTGAAAGGCGTTGTCATGTTTTTTGAGAAGTTTTGGTTGTTTTGCCAACCTGTCCATGAAGTCACGCGGATTTGTAACTTACGAGTTACGGCACACAGCATGTGCCTACTCCTATTAAAAGATACCGAGTTCGTCTCTCGCGTCCTCAGTCATCATTTCAGGGGTCCAACGTGGGTCCCACACGACATTGATGTTAACTTCGTCAACGCCGTCGAGTTGCTGTGTGACGTGCTGTGCGCCATTGACAATCTGTCCACCAGCAGGACATCCCGGACTCGTTAAAGTCATCGTAATATCGACAGTGGTTTCATCGATATCCACGCCGTAGATCAGTCCCATATCAACGATGTTAATACCGAGTTCTGGGTCGATAATGTTTTCTTTGATAGTCTCTAATACAGATTCTTCAGATACCATTTGGGTTTCCTCCTTTAACCAATCAGTCAACGCTAATCAAAATATCATCATCCTCAATTTTGACGGTGTAACATTCAATGGCTTCAACAGCAGGCATACAGAGTGGCTCTCCGGTTCTGACGCAAAAACGTGCGCCGTGTCGTGGGCATTCTATCTCATCGCCGTTGAGAAAACCTTCAGCTAAAGGACCGCCATCGTGCGTGCAAACATCCTCCATTGCATAGAACTCACCATCAATATTAAAAAGTAGTACTGGAACGAAGTCCACCTCAACTAAGTGTTTCGTGCCGGGTGGCACTTCACTAACCTTCGCAATTTTATAGAACTCTGGCATATTTGCGTCTTTCTTTCTTCGCCCAATCGACCTTTAAACTTTAGGTTTGGGCATGTGTTGGGAGAACCATGCTTTAACTCATAGTATAAGCCTTAACATGTGGACCTACAGTCAAAAAAACCACCGTTTTGTCCTCACGAACAAATCGATCTTCATAAACTGCCTGATAATCATTCATTCCAAATTTTTTCGTGAGTATGAAAATTCAACTCGCCGGATTTTTTACGTTCAAGAATATCCTCCATATCCTCATAAAGCGGAGATTCTTTATCAAGGTGGAAAATCCCGAGTTCTTGCGCCGCAAACTCTACCAATTCTTCACGCACTACCTTACGAATGAGACTCTCTAATTGTTGAACGCTAAGTGTGACTTTAGTTTCCGGTGTTGCTGTTACATTGTCCCTCATTGTGTTGTGTCTCCTTATTTGTCTTCTTCACCGGGCCAGCAGTTGATGCCGTAGGCACCGGCTTTGAGGACCTTGAGTGCCAATAACGCACATTTGAGGCGAACGGGTCCCAAAGGGATACCGATCATATCCAAAATGTCGTCTTTCGAGAGCTGCTTGACTTCATCAAGACTTTTGCCTTCAATCTCCTCAGTTAACATAGAGGCAGCCGCTATACTAATCGTACAACCGTGACCACAAAAACGCACCTCTGTAATCGTGTTGTCTTCAACAAGCAAGTCAATGCGAATCTGATCACCACAAAGCGGATTGTCTTCCTCGTGCGAAATATCAGGGTTCGGCAACGTCCCGTAGTTGCTCGGATTTTCGTAATGGTCAAGCAGTTCTTCCTGGTATATGTTCATTACCTTCTCCGAGTCATGAGTTTTTGTGTTCTGCAGAGTCCCTCGGACAACCGGTCTACGTCTTCAACTGTATTATAGAGGTAAAAACTGGCACGGACGGTGGCAATCACATCCAACCGCTTCATGAGCGGCTGTGCGCAGTGATGTCCTGCCCGGATAGCGACACCGTGCGTATCCAAAATGCCTGCCACATCATGCGGGTGGACACCCTTCAAATTAAAAGAGATAACACCCATTTTTTGATGGGGTGCAGACGGTCCGTAGAGGGTAACCCCTTCGATTTCTTTTAAGCGTTGATGTGCATATTTTAAGAGTTCTTGTTCATGAACATGAATTGCTGCTAAATTGGCTTTTGTGATGTAGTCCACGGCGTACCCCAATCCGATTGCTTC
>JAPPDN010000172.1:0-539 GCA_028824575.1 Candidatus Poribacteria bacterium
GACTTTGTGATTACCACGACACCCCACACACCCGAAACTGAGGGCATGTGGCACAAAGAGCGGTTTGCCTTGATGAAAAATACCGCTTACTTCATTAACATCGGGCGCGGTAAGACGACGAAACTTAATGACCTCGTTTCAGCACTTGAAGAGGGTATCATTGCCGGGTGCGGCTTGGATGTCTTTGAAGTTGAACCGTTGCCTGCTGACAGTCCATTGTGGCAATTGCCGAATGTGTTGATAACACCACACATTGCTGTCAAAGATGCGGAGAATATCGAAGCACGACGGTTTGAACTTTTCTTGGAAAACGCGCGTCGGTTCGCTGAAGGTGAGCCGTTGAAAAACGTTGTCAATAAAGCAGTATGGTACTAAAAAGCAGGAGGTAGTATAACAACAGTGAAACAACATCTTTTAAACGACGAGCAAATTCGCCATTTTATTGTGAATGGGTATGTCAACGTCACCGCTGACGTGCCGACACACATCCACGAAACCATCTATCACAAGAAAGATCAACTCTAAGCAGGCGCGATAGA
>JAPPDN010000172.1:549-2936 GCA_028824575.1 Candidatus Poribacteria bacterium
GCAGATGAGCTCTGCGGTGGCGCGATGGAGTGCGGAGGCGATCGGCAACACAACCCACTCAATAACATTTTACCGTTAGTGCCAGAACTTCAAGTAGTCTTGGAGTCGCCAGAGGTGCGCGGCGCGCTTACCAGTATTTTGGGTAACGGGTATGTCATGCATCCGCATCGGCACTGCCACCCCAATTTTACGGGAAGTAAACCGAGCGGAAAAGAGAACAGCGAAGAACGGTTGATGATGCCGCTTCACAAAGACGGACACGCCGGTGGAAAACGACCTCGTCACCGAACGCCGCGTTGGGCAATCCTTTTCTATTATCCACAACCCTGTCTCGCTGAACAGGGACCGACCTGTATCATACCCGGAACGCAATACATCCGAGAATTCATGCTCGATGGCGAACGTCAACGGCACGAACCCCACGCCGAAGGCGGAAACGGGACGCGACAGCTCTCAGAGAATTTCCTGAATCGAAACCTCGTGCCAATGTCTGGTGAACTCGGCACTGTCTGGATTATGCACTTTGATATGGTGCATTCGTTCCTTCAAAACTATGTCTCCCTAAGTCGCTACGGTATGAAGTTTGTCTTTATGCGTACGGAGCAGCCGACGGCACCTTCATGGAACAGCGAGGCCGATATTTGGCAACCCCCCGAAATCAACCACGTCCCTTACGATGCCGAAATCCTCTGGACATATATCTGGAACTGGATGTCCGGCAAAGCAGATCTCTATGAAACCGAGCATCTATCTGCCACGCTGGATATAGAATCGGCAGTTACAGCATTAAAATCAGACGACACAGGGACGCGTATGGAAGCTGCCAACACCTTAGGTTTCATGCGTGAAGCTGCTGCCGAGGCGGTCCCCGCACTCATTGATGCCCTTGAAGATAGTTATGAACCGGTACGGCGAAACGCTATTTATGCACTCGGGGCAATCGGGAAACCGGCTGTTGAATCCCTTGCTGACGCGCTTGGTGCAGAAAAAGAGGCGTTTGAGGTGGAACCGATTCTCCATATCTGTGACGCAGCACACGGACTGGCTGCGGTTGGTACCCCCGCTGTATCTGTGCTCGTATCTGCGTTGAAGGACGAACGCGAAAACGTCCGTGCTTCTGCGGCGTATGCCTTAGGTGAGATGGGACCGGTCGCAGCAGCGGCGGTTGACGCGCTTGTAGCATTATTGACGGATGAATCGGAGGAAGTGCGTCGGCATACAATCTCGGCATTGGGTATGATTAAGGTGCCAACGTCGAAAACAGTTCCCGCGTTAGTGAGGGTTCTGGAGGATCGTGAAGACACGGATTTAGCGTTTTTTGCGGCGCAGGCGTTAACCCGTATTGGACCCGATGCAACGGAAGCTGTTCCCGCGTTAGGAGAGGCTTTGATGAGCGAGTCTGCTTATGTACGTGGGTTCTCTTCGGAGGCGTTAAGCCGAATTGGCACTGCCGAAGCGTTACAAGCACTCGTACCGTTCCTTCGGACCGCACGTTGGTTTAACTACGTCAATAAGAGCATGCCAGTTTTCAGCATCGAGTTAACAGCGTCCCCACCGAGCGATGAAGATTCTCTCACAAAACTGATTCAAGCGTGGGCAAAACAGAAAGACATTCCGTTGCCGAAAACAGAAGAGATCTTACAAGATTCTGATACACAATTTCAGGTGACATTCAGCGATGGCAGACGGGTGACTGCAAGAATTGAGGGCGACACGTTAAACCTCTATCATAAACGCCGGGTGGAGGCTGGATTTAAAGCGTATCGTTAGGGGAAATAATTTTGATAAAGCTATAATAGTGTGATATTGTCTAAACTTTTGCTGCTGGTATGCGTCTTCTAATATTATAATTTGTAAGGTGTAGCGATTGAAGCAAGTAGTAGAAAGGGGTAGTAAATACCACATTTTCTCGAATTCTACGGAACTGTTTGTACCCGATTTCTATCTTTTTGCGTTAACTATACAAATTGGAGCATTTGGAGGATTGGGAAATGCCAAAATTAGCGGCTTTGAAAGCCTTAAAACTGGTAAATGTTAAAAAAACTACACTCTATAATGCCATGGGATGTCGGTATGGTAGTAATCACTATAGACGCTCGCGGTCGAGAAATCATGGACACCGCACGCTTGCAACGCTGCTATGGTATGCTATTAATGCCCTCCCAAAACGAAAATAAAAAATAAATCAGAACAAGCAAGGAATGCTACGGCAGATCCTGTAGTTTACTGAAAAACACCCCAAAATTGCTTCTTGATGCAGTTCCACCTTTAAGCCTACTTAGGTGGATTAGGATGAACCTGCCTACCGGCACCTCTGATACTCCTGCTAACGCTTTTCATTCCCCTCTTCGTCCACGTCCCGCGCTCTTCCTTGTGGTCCTCCTCCT
>JAPPDN010000071.1 GCA_028824575.1 Candidatus Poribacteria bacterium
CTAACCCGACTTCATGGAACAGTGCCATGATTGAAATGCCACCGTCAAGCCGCTCTAATGGAATAACAGAAGTTGGCATCTCGGCTTCATTGAGATTGCCTCCCCCAAACGCAGCACGTGATGCTGTTTGTGCTTTGTCCGCTTCCGCTTTTCCGTGTGCCAGTTGTGTGGCTTCGTAAGCGAGGACTTCCTTTGCCTCGCGAATGGCTTCATCCTCTAAAAGACCGAGTCGTCGGACTTCATCCATCGGGAGGAACGTGAAATACGCGAGGAACCGCGAGACATCGCGGTCGTCCACATTGATCCAGTACTGATAAAATTCATACGGCGATGTCCGTTCAGCATCAAGCCAAACCGCGCCGCCTACAGATTTTCCCATCTTCGCACCGCTCGCTGTCGTGAGCAGTGGAAAAGTGACAGCGTGAACCCGTTCGCCTTCGATCCGGCGGACGAGATCAACACCGGCAAGGATATTGCCCCATTGGTCGTCTCCACCAAGTTGGAGACGGCACCCATATTCCTGAAAAAGACACAAGTAGTCATAAGCTTGGAGGAGTTGATAATTAAATTCAAGAAATGAGAGACCGAGCTCACGTTCAAGGCGTTGCCGATACCCTTCTACCTTGATCATCTCATTCACCCGAAAGTGTTTGCCAATATCGCGTAGAAATTCAATGTAGTTTACCTTAAGCAACCAGTCAGCATTGTTAAGAAATCTGCCCACTTTTGGAGCAGTCTGTGACTTCTCGCTATCAGTTGTTCCGTTGTCAAGATTTAAGTAACGTTGCAGCTGAGCAAGAATACTTGTACCATTGGCTGAAATTTGTTCTTGCGACAACATCGAGCGCATCTCGGTTTTGTCAGTTGGATCGCCTATCATTGTTGTCCCACCGCCGATGATTGCAATTGGCGTATGTCCCGCGCGTTGCAAGTGTGCCATCGCCATTATAGGAACAAGACTCCCGACATGCAGACTCGGTGCTGTCGGATCAAAACCAACGTAGTAGGGGACCTGTTTTTCAACTAACAAGCGTGTAACTTGTTCAGCATTTGTGACCTGTTTGATAAAGCCTCGTTCGTTCAGGGCTTCAAAAACGTTGTCCATTTTTCGTCCTGTTTGAATTTAGATTTTTTCGGTTTTATTAGAAGGAACGCTGTTGGTGTGGTCCGCGTCCCTGTCTGGACCTATAAGCAGCTGCCACACCGAACACATAAGAGGTACGATGGGGAATTTAATAGAAAATTTATGCTTGCAACCTAATACAAAAATCGGGGATAAGGATTTCTTACCGAAATATCCTTAGCCAATATTATATAGAATTTTTGTGGCTCTGACAAGTATTTTTTTCTGAGGCTTTTGACGTTTCTCAAACTTTTGAGATTAACCCGAAGCGACTTCGACACGTCTGTAGACATCCTCCAAACGGAGTTCACAGTCTATAGAGAGAAGTGGCAGCACCTCCTCAAGTCCTTGAGATTCGGTCTGCAGCCACCCGGCCCCTTGACGACAATAATGTTCAATGTGAACCTTGTCTTGGGAGATGAGAAGGTAATCTTTTAAGGAAGCAATTTGCTGATAATGCTCGAATTTTTCACCTCTATCGTAAGTTTCGGTTGAGGGAGAAAGGATTTCTACGATGAGTGTCGAATTCAGAAGGGTGTCAAAAGTATCATCTTCAGCCCGCGGCTCACCACAAACAACGACAACATCCGGATAAAAGTAAGATCCCGTTTGGGTAGCCTTCACCCGCATATCGCTTGCAGCGACTTGACACTCTCCACCGATTAATTGATTGTAGAGTTGATTAGCCACATTCATTGTGAGGAAATTATGCGCGAAACTTGCGCCGGACATGGCGACTATCTGTCCGTTCAGGTATTCGTGTTTCGTAGTCGCCTTGCGCTCAAAAGCGAGGTATTCTTCCGGGGTCAGATAGGTTTGCGCGACAGCAGATGACATGTGTACCTCCATAAACCTTGTTTCAGATGCCTAAACCGGTTGGAACAGGGCCGGCTCCAAGGTTGAACTGACATTGTGAATTTAAAAAAAACAAGGTTATTCCTCGTCATCTTCTGCATAAGAATGTCCACTGAAAATTGCGCGGACCTGCTTGGCTGTTTTTGGACCGGAGAGCAGCTTCCCGATTCGATCACCTTCCTCCGCAAGCAACGCCTTGACATTCGTCAGCACCGCCTCCAGTTTGTCTCCAGGGAACTTGCAGGCACCATTTTCGTCCATGTGGATTATTTCACCCGGTGCGACATCCATTCCCGCTATTGAGACCGGCACGTTAACAGCCTGAACCGCCATCGCACCGTGTCCAGGCGTGATGCCGCTTAATAGATACTGAAATTCCATCGGTCGGATTTCGTCAATATCGCGGGATGGACCGTTTGAAATCGCCCCTAAGCAACCGATTGATTTCATCGCTGCCGTCATGTTTCCACCGGCTAAGCCGACTTTATTCGCGAATTCGGGCGGAAATTTCTGCTCAAATGCTAAGATTGTTGGCTGTTTGGAGGCACCCAACGCATCTATAACATCCATAAAAGAGAGTTCTGAGTAGTTGGGGTCAGGTAAACCATAGACACACGTCACTGCGTACCCAGCCACCGCGCCGAGTTCAGGGTACATACAACGGAGCGTTGTATCCGTGTACCAATTTTCAGTCCACGGGTTGTAAAGTCCAAGACAGAGAGGACTCCCCGGATACGTAGCAACCACATTGGTAATCGACGGTGTGTCATATTTCCGGAGTTCTGCCAACATTTCCTGCTCTGTTAATGCCATATTTTTAATTTTCCTTGCGGTTAAGTAGCGTAGGTTGGAGCATTCACGTGCCTTTGTGTAGAGTTGAAGAAATCCGCAAAAATACGCAGAAATCCGCAGAAATACCCAAGCAAATACCCCTATCAAAGACACCAAGCAAATACC
>JAPPDN010000708.1 GCA_028824575.1 Candidatus Poribacteria bacterium
AACCCGTACGGATCTGAACTTCCACCTGATTTCAAGGCGAATAACGAGATGCCCTAAATTTTTTTAAGTTTAGCAGGAAATGAGGGGAAAATCAAGGGAAAAGGAGAACTGTATCTGGCAAAAAAGGCTGGTAGCCAGATATCACCCCTATAAAAACTGAAGGTAACAACCCGAATTTACCACTAATTTTTTAGATTTTAAAGAGGGAAATATTTGGGAAAAAGGTTTAAAAAAATGAAAAATGAGGAAAAGCAGTTTCCTGTAGGTTGGGTTGAGCGGTAAGGAGATTTCTTGTGAAATTCTTGCTATATTTCTGTTGTTTGTCAATTGTTTTTACAGGCTGTGGTTCTAAACATTATGAAAATGTACCGCATGATCCGATACATCCTCAGGCGAAAGTAGATGCTGAATCGGATGCCAAAAGCGATGTCAATTTACCGGCTTATTTTGGAGCAGGCATGAGTGCACCTCTCGCTGCAGGGATGTGTGCTTTGATGACAGGATGTATCGCTGACTTGCACTTTGGACATAGGCAGCCCGAGCCTTCATACATAATTGCTGGAATGAGTGCTGCAACGGTCTTCAGTCTGCTGACTCGATATTATATCCGTCTCCATCCACCGAATCCGCCACCTGAAAGATTGATCGGAAAATCGCCTGAATACGTTAAGTTTTACGCCGATGCTTATCGGGCGAAAATGCGATCGTATCAAATTAAATCAGGGGCCGCAGGCTCCGCTTTCGGTTGCCTGACCCTAACCGGTGGGACCATTATTATTTTTCTCGGTGTGGTTGGTATAGATGAGTAAACTTTACGACGACACACCAACCCAAGCAGAGTTCGTCAAGATTGGAGCAGTTCCATGACTTTATTCAGGAAAAAGCATGAAATGTGTGTGTTAGCCGTTTCTTGTTTGGCTATCACCATCCTATCTTCATGTGGCGATTTGCAAGACGAAACACCTGATCCCGAAATACTTGACCTCTTTGAGGTGTTTTTTCGCTATAAATTTGAAAATAATGCCTCCGCACAAAAACAAGATGCCGAGGCGTATTTCTTGGAAATTGAGGGAGAAGACCCTTCGCCAGAATTTCTTGCGCGGTTTAAGGGACACTCGCCACCCGTAAAGAAGGGTTCGGAATTTGTAATGGGGGGCAGTATCGTGATTGAAGGAGAAGTTCCAATGGAGGGGAATGGTCTTCTATTCCGAATTGATAATTATAAATGGATTGGTTTGTTTGGAAATTGTGTTAAAATTTCTGGCGGATACTCCGAAGGCGATCTTAGCGCGTCTTGGGCTTCATACATCTGGATGAGAAGAAAAGGGAAGTGGGAACTGGAATTTATTGGTGATAGAGCAATCGCATAGAACAGGACGCGACAACTATTTGCAAACTCTTACTCAGAAAGAGACAACTGATGAACAACCCACCTGATAAATGGTTATCATTCATTTTAAGTCACATTTGAGGAACGATAATTGTGCGGCGATAAAGAACAGGATATTGAAAAGGATCAGCAGTCCGAGCGGAAAAATGATGCTCTGATGCGAGATGTGTTCTTTAAATCTCGGCACAGCGTCCGGATTCACCAGTTTTTGAGATAACCCCTCTCTTACCGGATAGATATGGAGGCTTTCTGGATCACCTCTATCTTCCGATTTAATAAAATCTATAAATGTGTTTCTGTAACGGCGCACCTGTTGAACGAAATTCATATAACTGGCGATCCCAGTATTTGCGAGTCCTTCCATGGCGTATTGGAAACACGCCGTCGGAGAGATTTGGGCGAGTTCGCGGGTGAGCTGCACCTGTCTCAATTGCTGATCTACACGCGCATCTGCTATGCGGGTTTGCGCTTCAGACCTTTCCCTGAAGTAGGTCGCCCATCGGCGCGTTGCTGATGGGTTGTCAACGGAAGGGGCTTCACTGAGTTTTGCCGCTTTCACCAATTCTGCTGGGCGGAATTCATCATCTATGTTCGCTAATTGCAAGCGTTTTTCAGCGGATATTCTTTCTATTGATGGGATTGGATCAAGGGTTCCGACGAAGCGTCCAAGTAGACTCGGGAAGATAAATGCTAAACAGACCCAAGTGAGCAATAGCCACACTAAACTGGTGATGGCATTTGAGACGCAACTTGAGAAAAATAGTCCTAAAAAAATGAAAATAGAAATATGCAACGCGAAGAGTCCTACCATTCCTAAAATCCGAAGCCAACTGCCGGAATCAAAGGGGATGTTCCCTGACAGGTAGATGATGAGAAGGTTCATGAGGACTCCAATCAGGAGTGGGATGATGAGCGTGAAAAATGTTCCTAAGTATTTCGCGAATAATACCTGTCCGCGAGGGATTGGGTTGGACATCATGAGACTGAGTGTTCCCCGCACGCGTTCCCCGGCGATGGCATCAAAAGTAAATAAAATAACAAAAAAACTCATGAAGACACCGATAAATACCCAGTCAATCTTGATGAGCGTAGTTGCGTCCCCGCCATGATTTGAAGGTAGATATTCTAAGGACCACAACTCCCGCCAACTATAGCTTTCAACCAAGTCCTCGTATTCAGGCCGTTCCCAATTTATACGATATGCGATCGTGATAGAATGGGGTATGAGGGCATCAGCACCATCGGCACAGAATTTCAACTGGGGCGGACGCTTGGGTATCTCTGCTGGACCGACCATCGCCAACTCCCCTAAACCCTGGGCAGCATATTTTTCAATATGAGAGCGTCCTTGGTCTACTTTGCGGTTATAATCTCGTATGTCCGCTGTATACCCATTATTCCCGAAGCCATATATGAGAGCATTGGCGATCATCAAGATGGGCAGAAGGATTATCATCAAGCCGAACCGCAGCGTTGTGCGATTGTGATATATCTCTTTTTTAGCTATATGGCAAATCATATTTTTACTTTTTGTCATTCGTCT
>JAPPDN010000610.1 GCA_028824575.1 Candidatus Poribacteria bacterium
TGATCTTGTAGGAGCGAGTTTTACTCGCGATTTCTCTCTGGTTAATCTTGTAGGAGCGAGCTGTGCTCGCGATTGCTATATCTTGACTCAACGCTGAAGATCATTCAAGCACCTGAAATTCTCCATCCTTAACAACCAGAACAATCTGGTCATACAGTGCATCTCCATCAGGGTTAAAAGAGAAGTCGCCTAAAATCGTCGGGAAATCCTTCGTCTCTGCAAGCGCATCCCGAATGGCGGTCGAATCTGCCGATTGTGCTATCTTAATCGCATTGGCAAGCACATGGAGCGTCACATACGACTGTGCCGCCCACGGCTCAGGTTCAATACCATATTTCGCTCGGTAATTTGCAATAAAGGTTTGGTTCCCGGGGGCATCAGATATACTCGACCATCCGATAAAACCTATTGTCCCTTCAGCACCATCGCCCGCCTTTTGGACTTCATCCATGGTTAAATCAGGCGCAATTACGCGAAGAGTCTCCGGAAAACCTACCTCGGATGTTTGTCCAACAATCTGCGCTATTTCTTGTGAGAGGGCGGAGATGAAAAGTGCGTCCGGCTCCACCGCCATTATATGCGTTAATTGCTCAGAAAAATCGGTATCGCCGGTTTTGAAGGTTTCCTGGGTGAGAATCTCAATCCCGTTTGCTTCAAGTACCGTCTCTAACACTTCGTTGCTACTTCTGGCGTAGACATCGATCTCATCATAGATCGTCGCGACTTTTTGATAGCCGATTTTTTGCTGAGTCACCATTACCCCACTCGGAATGCTTATATTTGTGGCAAGGCTGGTGCGGAAGATGAAATTTCCAATCCCGCTCAAACCTGCAGCGGAGGAAACCGAACTAAAAGCGATGACCCGATTTTCCTGCGCAATTGGAGCAGCCGCTTTAAGGTGCGTCGAGATAGCAAGCCCGACTATAGCAGGTACGCCTTGATTAACCAAGTGCTGTACGGCTTCTTTCGCTCCCTCTGCAGTGCTACGATCGTCCACAGTGATAAACGTGAGAGTCACACCACCCAAGCTGTTAATCTCTTCTCGTGCCAATTCAAAACCGCGTTGCATAGGAAACCCATACGGTTCGGCGTGTTGCCCTGTCAGTGCCACAACAACACCGATGGGAATTTCTTCGCCCATCATCTGAGGCATTTCGCCATCAGATACTACCGAGACGATTCTATCACAACTGAAAAGTCCAACAGTCAAAGCAATACTTGCTAAAGCAAATGCGAATATTATAACGCTTTTCATTTTCATGCTTAATTTCTGCTTTCCTTTTTTTATTATAAATCTGGTGAGCGTTTTCGGAAAAACAGTGATGAGATAGAGGCCCCTCATAACACTGCTGTTCCATCCGCGTTTAGTTATAGTAGGGTATCACATAAGTCCGAAAAAAATATCAAAAAATCATGACGACTTTTTCCTTGACTCACAAAGATAAACGTAGTATCCTTAACCCAAGTTGCCACTTTGTAGCATAGGCTGTTAGCCTGTGCCTCTTCGTGCCGAAGATGACAGGAAACACGCCAAGTTTTTCGTAAAAATGACCGCTTTTCACTGAAAAACGGCGTTCTTACGTCTAAAATCACATGGGTAGCAAGTTGGGTTATCCTTAGTGAAAATCAATATCCATTTTACACCACAGCGTAGAATAAATATACCACAAAATCACAACTTGGCCCCTCTTTTCGGGCTTATTTATATTTATGCTTGAAAAAGAATTTAGGAACGAAGACCCATCAGGCAAGATTATTGCCTTCATGTTGCTCATTGTTTCGCTCATAGGGGGCGGGGCATTCGCCGTTAAACTCGGTCTGCAAGGTATTCCACCCTTAAAAATGGCACTCTTTCGCTGTATATTGGGCGTTATTTTTGTTGGCGGAGCAGGGTTCTACTATGGGATGTCAATGCGGATGCGCTTCGAGGAATTCCGTCGGCTGCTCCTGATCGCCGCCCTTTACACCTTGCATACAATCACGCTGAACATCGGCACCCAACACACAACAGCCGCGCGTTCAACTATTTTTTTCAGTCTCTATCCGCTTTTTACAGTCTTGTTTGGACACTTTTGGCTTCCAAATGATCGACTTACTGTGACGAAAACACTCGGAATTATCGCGGCATTCGGTGGTGTTTTTCTCGCCATCATGCCAAATCTGCAAGGTGGGAGCGTCACAGGATACCTCATCGGCGATCTCATCGTCATTCTTAGCGCATGTTTCTTAGGGCTCCGCATCACACTCACAAAGGTGTTCGTTCAGGACATTTACCCGTACCGACTCCTCGTCTGGTTGTTGGCTTTAAACATTCCCTGCTTCTACGTGCTCAGCCACATTTTTGAGCGTGAGCAATCCGTTGAATGGACACTGACAAGCACTGCCGGGCTCATCTATCAGGGCTGGATTATCACAGGTTTCTGCTTTTTAGGGTTGACATGGACGCTCAGAAAATACAAGGCGAGTAAATTGGTTGTCTTTTCTTTTCTGATGCCGCTGTCGGGTGTTCTGTTTAGTCATCTGTTTTTAGGCGATGAACTGACCTTCGGCTTGTTGGCAGGCACTGGATTGGTCGCAATCGGCATCTATCTTGTCAATCGACAGTCTTAATCCCTCCATGAACCAATGGATATGAAGGAAGTTTTACATGATGACACAAAAACGAATCGTGTGCCTCCTAATCCTTACCATTTTATGGGTCTGCGGCACACAACACATTCCTACTGCCGATGATACCCCTGACGGTATGGTGCTAATACCTGCGGGCGAGTTTAAAATGGGGAGCCACGCCGGGAAAAACAATGAACGTCCAGTGCATACCGTCTATCTTGATGCCTTCTATATGGACATCTACGAGGTAACAAACGCACAATACAAAATTTTCGTCGATGCAAATCCGCAGTGGCAAAAAGATAACATTCCCGAGG
>JAPPDN010000936.1:0-1033 GCA_028824575.1 Candidatus Poribacteria bacterium
CAAACATCATCGGCATCCAGCGGCATAAATTCGATGAATCGGAGTTGGTAGTTATTTTCCCGTGCGAAAGTCGCCAAATCAACAATCTCGTCGTCGGTAAAACCTCGCATTGCGACAGCGTTGACTTTAATCGGATGAAAGCCGCATTCGTGCGCTGTCTTTAACCCCGCAAGCACACGAGAAAGTACTTTTCGGCGGGTCATCTGCTCGAATTTCTCTTCGTTAAGCGTGTCCAAACTCACATTAATCCGGCGGAGCCCTGCATCGTAGAGTGCCTGCGCTTGGCTAATAAGTCCGATGCCGTTCGTTGTCAAACTAATGTCCTTGAGTCCTTCCAACTGCGTTAATCGCTTTATGAGTGCTGGCACGCCAGGGCGGACAAGCGGCTCGCCCCCCGTAATCCGCACTTTGTTCACACCCAACCCGACGAAAATACGCGCGAGATGTAAAATCTCGTCATAAGTCATGAGTGCCGCATCTGGCATGAAGGTCATGTCTTCCGGCATACAATAGATACACCGAAAGTTGCAGACATCCGTAACCGAGATTCTAAGATTCGTATGGATCCGCCCAAAGCGGTCAAGCATCCGTTGTTTCATCTTAATTTAGACAAACTCAAAATTTATTAAATAGTATATCACATCAGTGTTCTTTTTGCAAGTTTTTTATATAGTAAATACTTTAAAAAAGATTATGCGTAATAGGCAAAAAATTACAAACCTACTCCACAAAAGAGTTTTCATTGACATCTCTATGACTATGATATATAATATATTTATACTTCTGTAAACTGGAGGCAAAACTGATGAATGAAAAAGTGTTCCAAGTCGGTGGTGTTGAACTCCACGTCGACGAACGTAATTTTGGTGCAGACGGCGGTCCTTCTGTACGTGTTTACGGCGAGGCAGACGGTGAAAATATTCAACTGCTCCGTTTCGACTGCTTTCGCAAGGATCCACACTATCACTATGACCCCTCCGGGAAAAACGACCAGCGGCATCTCGATAAAGCGAGTGTGCCGGACTCAGTCGCA
>JAPPDN010000936.1:1043-2926 GCA_028824575.1 Candidatus Poribacteria bacterium
CAGCAGTCGCACAAGTCCTACCTGAAGTGGAATCCCTTATGCGAGGCGAGACCTAATTTTATAGATATAAGTTTAGCACACAGAGGAGAAAATTAACGTGACAAAATCTATTGCTATTAGCGTATTCCTGCTTACGCTGCTTGTAGGCTTGAGTGCATTTGCAGGCACACCCCAGGACTGGGGGAAGTGGAAAGAAGGTGAACTCCTTCTCGAAAACCACAGTTTTGAAGAAGATTTAGCGGCTTGGGGTTTAGAGGACGGCGCATGCTGCGGCCGCGGTGGACTCTATACAATGGAAATCGATAAGAAAAATCCGCAACACGGGAAACAATCGCTCAAAGTTATCGGGCATAAAGCAACAGGTACCGCGTGGCATGCGAAGGTTCGGCAAAAGGATGCCTCAATGAAGTCCGGCGAAACGTACACCGTGATTTTTTGGGCACGTTCCGAGAAACCGCGTGAGGTGCAACTCAGCGTCCAGATGCAACACGATCCTTGGACTTTTTACCAAGGCGGTGCTATCAACTTATTAGGACCAGACTGGATGGAGTACCATATCACCTTTAATTCAACTGCTGATGTTGAAAGAGACATGTGGGTAGGATTGTCGATTGCCCAATCCGATGAAGATTTCTGGATTGACAACTTCCGATATTTTGAAGGCGAACCGGAAGACGATCTGAACCGTGATACCCCTTTCCCTGTTGATGCGAAAGAAAAATTGGCGACGAAATGGGGCGAGGTCAAGACAGAGCGGTTCTAACTCACAAAGAAATTGTCAAAATATTATAGCCGTCACGCGCTTCATTCTATAGACGTGACGGCTATATCTTTTTATACGATAACCCATCATTATTACATCAAATCAATCTTCTAAATCTAAGTGATACCCGTCGCATACTTGCATACTTACGATCATCCCACACATCCGTTTTTCTGGTGGGAATTCCGTGCATCCATTTATTTTTTGCGTCCGCGCTTAGGACAGTCAAACTCCCAGGCGCAAGCCAGATCGGAATTTTTTGGGTCTTATCAGATGTGAGTGTTAGATTCATCACACAACTTGAACTCAAACTCAAGATGCAAATCGTGTCCATGAAACAGGCCTCTTTATCGGTATGGTCTCCAATACCTTGACCGGATTGGTACTCACTAATAAGCACTTGATTTGCGATTTTTGGCATGTGTCCATCATTGCGTAACTTCAGACAAAGCCTTTCCAACCATTCTGGGAATTCACTCACCTCCAGGTCATCGTTTTTCTTTTCTTCGCTGTAGTCATACCTTTGCCCATAATGTTGAACGCGTCGCTTGCCAAAATAACTCCACTGCTGCTTGTCAATTGCCTCTAACAGCCAATCGTGTTGGGATTCAGTGATATAGTCTGCTATATACTGGAGTCCACGGATTTCTTCAATCGCCTCCTCATTTTTCGGCGTAGATTCCGGTTGCGAAAATTGCTGATTTGATAAGGGAAATAACGAGAGTTGTTTCATTGTCGGTCACTACCTGTCAATCAGAAAGGTGGAGCTGGACTTAAGAATTTTACTTTCTTAGCGTTTCGCCTTATTTTATTATTACCTTCCTAAACGTTAACGATACCCGTCGCTGCCGTTTACGCGGCTGTCCATCCCACACATCCGATTTTCTGGCAGGAATACCGTGTAACCACTCATGTCTTGCTTCACCATTCAGGACGACAAGGCTTCTTGGCTCAAGCCAGACCGGAATCTTTTTTGTCTTGTCAAACTTATGTGTGAAATTCATAATACAGCCAGACCCCAAACTTAAAGAGACAATCGTATCCTCAAAACAAGGTTCACAATCAATGTGGCTTGAGATGCCTTGTCCGGGCAGGTATTCATTGACGATCACCTGATCGG
>JAPPDN010000993.1 GCA_028824575.1 Candidatus Poribacteria bacterium
TTGACGTGTGATCAAGGTCAATAGAAACGACCCGAAAGTGCCAACCGATATGACCCACAGTGAATACACGGATGTCCTTTATCAGAGAGGGGTATACTTCTGGCACAGAGTGCGTTTGGTAACCTTTGTTCACTAAAAAAGAGGTTTTGTTTATGATGTTTCGATACCGTTTCACCGCTTTTATTTTGCTTTTGGCAATCGCACCCCTTGGGTGTTCTGTCAATAAAAAAGAGAAGATGTTAGTCCGAAAACTTGATGCCATTACCCTAACGGCGAACGATTTACCCACTATGACAATGGGTAATTTTCCAGCTAATATCCCTTTCGGTGGTCTCGCAAAGCAACCCTCTGTTATAGACGGATTGTTACAAGTATGGAATGGCACACAACCCGAAGAGGATCTCACTGTTAGATACTGGTTATTTCAGAGCGTCGACGCCGCAGGAAAAGCCGCTGATCAATGGAGAAGAATGATTGCCTCTCTTGTAATAGTAATTAATGGGAAGATAGAACCTGTCTATCAACCCGAGCCAAATGCTGAGGATGTCATCGGCGATGCCACATGGCGACCCACGAATCAATCAGATATCTGGTTTGTGAAAAACAATGTCCTGGTTTATATCACGACAGGAGGCACGACGGTCAATCAACTGACGTTGACGAGATCCGTCGCCCGAAAGATTGAAACCAAAATCAACGCAGCACTTAATCAACAATGAAAAAACGGATGTTCTCAAGCCGCAATGCGCCGCCAAGTATCATCGGGGTTCTGCTCCTTATGACGATAACGCTCCTTGGGTGTTCTGTCAATAAAGGAGAGAAGATGTTGGTCCGAAAACTTGATGCCGTTATCCTAACGACGAACGATTTACCCACTATGCAAGTCGATAGCAGAATTAATTTTCGCATCGGCGGTACCCTAAAGCAACCGCCTATTGTAGACGGATTTTCACAGGTATGGCATGGGACGCACCCCCAAGAATCTATTACGCTTTACTACTGGTTATTTCAGAGCGTTTCGGATGCAGAAAAAGCCGCCAACCAATGGCGAGGCATCAATACTGCTAGTCTGATAGTGGTCAATGGAGAGTACGACACTCCCTATCAACCCGAGTCTAACGCCGAGGATGTCATCGGCAATGCCACATGGCGCATCGAAAATAAAGCACACCTCTGGTTCGTGAAAAACAACGTCCTCGTTCACATCACAGCAGGTAGAGACACACTCAATCATCAACTCACGCTGACCAGATCTGTCGCCCGAAAAATTGAAACCAAAATTAACACAGCACTTAATCGGCGATAAAATATAGATTTACGAATGCGCTCTGTCCCTTCATACGAAAGGGGGATTAAAAATGCCAAGATTTATTGAGATGACTTCAGCACCTTGGACGAAAGCCAACTTCAGGATGCCCCCTGGAGACGATGCACGATCGACTAAAACCTCCAGCAGATCCACGAATTCCCAGAGTCCGAGCAGTGTCACGGTTAATGTTGCTGGTATCATATTCACCGGTTCTCACGCCTACTACAATCGGCTGTATGACCGGCAGTCAATCGCAGCGCATCCGAGCGGGTTGAATATCGAACCCCCACAGTGGCAGAAAGAGCCTCCCAAAGACGAACCCATCTCTTATGTCCGAGACAAGAAGGCAGGCGAAGAAACTATTTCACATGAAATTTACATTACCTATTCTCGGTCCTATGAGGCGTTTGAGCCGTATTGCCGCCCGTGGAAACGCGTGTTACGGGATGCCTGTTCCTACGCACACGGCGCAAAATCTATAATTTCTGCATCTTCAATGGTGGCGACTGGCATTTACGACTCGCTTAAGTTCAGATATTATGCATGCGATTCTCACTCGTGGTATAATAATTTTGAGATTAAGTTATGGGAAATGCTCAGTGAGGGTTGGATGGATTGTATGGATGGTGCTAACTACTGGACGATCATGATGCGGTGGCTCGGGATCTCTGCGAATCAGATAAAAATCAATGAAGAAGATCATATAATAGACCGGGACGGGAGAATAAGAGTATATCACGGATTTTATTATAAGACCCTGCGCCCGATTTCTGCCTCTGACAACCATACTGTCGGCTGGCACGTGAGAAACCGGACAGACCCCAATAGTAACTGGTGGAACTTTCACCAAGTCGGCATTCTCGGTAATGCCCAACACGGCACTCTCGGCAGTTGGATATATGATCCAATTATCAAGATCAATGAAACAGCCCCAAGAGTGCCAACCAATATGATCAGGGACGATTACAAGCGTGTCCTTTTTGACCCGGTACCATACCGACACCCAACAGACCCCAAAAAGGACGGACATGGAACGTTCCCTTGGGACAAGGCAGCTTTGGTACGTAAGGTTGAATAAAAAGGAGGTATTTGTTTATGATGTTTCGATGTCGTTTCATCGCTTTTATTTTCCTTTTGGCAATCGCACCCCTTGGGTGTGATATTCTCAATAAAGGAGAAAAGATGTTGGTCCGAAAACTTGATGCCGTGATCCTAACGGCGAACGATTTACCCACAATGCAAGTGGATGTCAGTACGGCTGATCGCAGGGGGGGTATGGCAAAGCAACCGCCTGTTGTAGATGGATTTTCACATTCATGGAATGGCACGCAACCCGAAGAACGTTTTAATATTAAGTACTGGTTATTTCAGAGCGTCGCTGATGCACGAAAAGCCGCCAACCACTGGCAAGGTTTCCTTGCTTCTGGAGGTATCTATCTACCTGAACCCAACGCTGCGGATGTCATCGGCGATGCCACATGGCGCATCCCAAATAACGCATCCATCTGGTTCGTGAAAAACAATGTCCTCGTCTATGTCAGGAAAGGAAACCCCTTTGTCGATCAACTCCCATTGACGAGATCCGTCGCCCGAAAGATTGAAACCAAAATCAACGC
>JAPPDN010000940.1 GCA_028824575.1 Candidatus Poribacteria bacterium
TGATCTGTCCTCCTGAAATAGATACAAGCGTTTACGGACATGGACAAACCGTTATCCGGTATATGCGGCATTTTCAGCAGTGTCTTGAGGAAGATTTAGAACCGGCTCCAAACGTCATTGATGGTGCGAAGTCTATCGCTGTCGGTGTAGCGGCGTGGGAATCTATTAAATCGGGGCAACCTGTAAAAGTATTCAACGAGTTTTAATAGTTGTCAGTTATCAGTTATCATGCTTCGCAGTGAGAACAGTTAAAGAGGTTCCTGTGGCGGTTCCTGTTCTTGTTACTGCCACAAAGTCTTAACCCATGACCATTCCACCGATGACCGAAAAACCACTAAATAGTTAACATCGTAGGTGTTTTTGCTTGGGGTCTTTGATAGGGTGTTTCTGCGGATTTCCCCAGGTTGAACGGATTCCATAATCCTGTTCAGCATCTCTAAATTGATACTTACCAGACCGGGGGTCATGAGTGAAAATAATTTTTTATTGACAATTTTCTTTGCATAATATATAATTTAGGCATGCCTAAATTAGTTTCTTGGCATTTCTAATAATTATGGCACATAGTGCCTAAAACTAAGTAGGTAGGACACCTACATATAACCGCATCGTGATGACGATATGCTTTGCGTATGTCAGGTGCGGATTGGAAAGACCCATGCTTACACATGCAGCAGAAGATTATCTCAAGTCGATTTACAAGTTACAAGAGAAAGGCGGTAAGGTTTCGACTGGCATTTTAGCGGAACACCTTGAAGTGAAACCCGCTTCCGCCACTGGGATGATCAAAAAATTGAAGACGATGAAACTGGTGCGTTATGAACGCTATAGAGGTGTGACGCTAACGGCTGCCGGAAAAGCAATTGCGCTTGAAATCATCCGGCACCATCGCTTATTGGAACTTTACCTATTCAAAGCACTCGGCATTCCGTGGGATGGCGTTCACGAGGAAGCCGAAAAATTGGAGCATGTCATTTCGGAAGATGTAGAGGCACGCATGGACGAGTTTCTCGGTTATCCGACTGCCGACCCGCATGGTGCGCCGATACCGGACAAAAACGGTGTTGTGACACAGACAGCATCCATTCCGATGACAGATCTGCAGAACGGACAAAGCTGCGTCGTTGCTGAAGTCAGTGACAACGATTCGGCGTTACTCCGACATCTCGGAAGTTTTAACCTTTATCCGGGTACGGCGTTTCGGGTGATTGAAGTTGCCCCGTTTGAAGGTCCATTTACCATTGATATTGCGGGACAACAAGTGGTAATTGGGCGTGAAGTTGCGAAACATGTTTTCGTTGATCAGGTGCAAGATCCAGATAATGTATAGGCGCGCTTTGAAAGCGCGTATATTATCGCTGAAAGGAGTCGAAAAATGGAACAACAAGAACGGACTCGACCTGATGCTAAAACGATTAAGGTGTGGAAACACCATTTGCAAGATGAAATCGATGCCAGTTTCCTTTATGGCGTTTTCGCGAGTCTTGAATCAAATGACAAGCGAAAAGAGATATTAAGCGAGCTTGCCGAGGTAGAAAATCAACATGTAGTCCGTTGGCAGGAGATGCTCACGGCATACAACGTAAAGTTCAAAAGCCAGAAACCGACTTTTAAAGCACGGTTGATGGCGTGGTATGCTCGCCGATTTGGGAATGCGTTCCCGCTCTCGCAGATGCTCGGGGAGGAAGCGAGTGAAGTCAAAGACTATCTAACGCTTCATAGAAACAGTACACTCGCAGATGCAAAGGAAACCGCGCTTATTTTAGCCAAGGAATCCGCACAACATACAGAGAGTTTGCAGGAACTTACCGGAACGATTGGTGAACCCTGGCACAAAACCGAATCTGGAGGCATGGTCGGCAACATTGTTTATGGGTTTAACGACGGCTTAACGGCGAACTTTGGGTTAGTCGCTGGCGTTATTGCTGCGACATCGGATATCTCTACAATCCTTGTGACAGGTATCGTCGGAACGGTCGCAGACTCGCTCTCTATGGGGGCTTCAGGGTACCTTGCGGCGAAGAGTGAACAAGAGGTCTATGAACACGAAATCGAGGTCGAAAGAGAGGAAATTCGCCTCATGCCCGACATTGAGGAAGATGAACTCGCCCTCATCTACGAGGCGCGCGGTCTTCCAAAAGAACAGGCGCGCGAACTCGCACAGGAGGTAATGGAGGACCCAGAGAGAGCACTGGCGGAGAAAATCCAAACTGAACTTAAAATCGGGGAAGTCTATGCAACACCGATCAAAGAGGGATGGATTACAGGGCTCGCGACTGCTATCGGTGCTTTCATTCCTGTCGCGCCGTTCCTATTTACTGAGGGTATGCTCGCTATTTGGATCTCGTTCACACTTGCCATGATGTCACACTTTGCCGTCGGTGCCGCACGGAGTTTCTTCACAGGACGCGGGCTGTTTCGGAGTGGCATCGATATGTTTATTGTAGGGCTTGGTGTCGCCGGCGTTGGCTATCTTGTCGGTGAATTATTAGAACACTTTTTCTTTGGGAATTAAAATTATGTACAGAATATATCTAGCATTATGTTTAATAGTTATACTTGCCACAAGTCCTGGATGTGATCCAAAAGCACCGCCTGATGCTTCTGTAGGGACAAAGTTTCGCATCGTCACGACAATAGGGATGATTACCGATATTACCAAAAACGTTGGTGGAGATCGAGTTGAAGTCGTAGGCTTGATGGGACCTGGTGTAGATCCGCACCTTTATAAGGCAAGTGCCGGTGATGTTCAGAAACTCAATTCAGCAAACCTCATTTTTTACAACGGGCTGCATCTTGAATCGAAAATGAGTGATATTCTCGCCAAGATGTCAGGAGACACCAAGACCGTTGCTGTAACAGGTGCTGTTGACCAAAGTCTACTATTAACACCACCGGAATTTGAGGGACAATATGACC
>JAPPDN010000253.1 GCA_028824575.1 Candidatus Poribacteria bacterium
CGTTTACCGAAAGGTGAAACCGTTATAAGAGCAAAAGCAATTCGGATCGGTTACAAAGAGAGCGATGAAAAATCGCTAAGATTCACAGTTTCATGAATATATGACCCTGAATGCTTAGACAACCGTATTGACTTAAACCGCTGTTTAGGGTACAATCTTGTCAAAAACAGGGAGTCGTAATGAACATATCAGACCGTCCGAACATTCTTTGGATCTCGTTAGAGGATACAACACCGCGATTCGGTTGTTACGGAGACCCAATCGCTCGCACCCCGAATATTGACCGCCTCGCTGCCGGCGGATGTCGGTTTCCGAATGCGTTTTCAACTGCCGGGGTCTGTGCCCCGAGCCGTTCTGCAATCATTACCGGTATGTACCAGACCTCCATCGGTACGCACCACATGCGGACACGGCATACGAACCCAAACACGCCCGACATGCCGACACCGTATTCCGCTGTACCACCGCCTTATGTCAAGACTTTCACCGAATATCTCCGAGGCGCGGGCTATTACTGCACGAACAATAGCAAAACCGATTACCAGTTCACACCACCGATCACAGCGTGGGATGAATCCGACAACACCGCGCATTGGCGAAATCGTGAAACAGGCCAACCCTTTTTCTCCGTCTTCAATCCGGGTGTTACACATGAAAGCGGCATGTGGGAACGCGAGAATCGTCCACTGACGACGACCACGAATCCCGATGACGTACAGTTACCGCCCTACCTGCCGGATACGCCAAAAGCGAGGCAGGCGTTAGCGCGCCAATACGATAACCTTGTGACTGCCGATGCCCGCGTCGGTGAACTGTTGAATCAGTTGGAGGAAGATGGGCTTGCAGAGAATACCATTGTTTTTCTTTGGAGCGACCACGGTGAAGGACTCCCGCGCGGAAAACGGTGGCCCTACGATGCCGGTATCCGTATCCCATTGATCGTCCGCTGGCCCGGCACACTGAATCCTGGTAGTGCAAGCGAACAACTCGTGAGTTTAATTGACCTCGGACCAACCGTGCTTTCACTCTGTGGCGTGCAGGCACCTGGACACCTACAAGGGCAACCGTTTCTCGGACCGGAGAAGGTAGCACGCGACTATATCTTCGCAACACGCGATCGGTACGATGAATCTTACGATATGGTGCGCGCTGTGCGAGATAAGCGGTATAAATACATCAAAAATTATTATCCTGAAAAGCCGTATCTGCTTTGGATTCCGTATCGCAATCGGCATCCAGTCATGCAGGAGATGTGGCGGTTGTACGCCGCGGGTGAATTAGAGGGGGATCAGGCGGTTATGTTCCGTTCGCCGCGTCCGGTTGAAGAACTCTACGATACCGAAAATGATAAGTATGAACTCAACAATTTGGCAGAAGACACTGGACACCAAGATGTGCTGGAACGGATGCGCGGGACACTGGCAGCGTGGCAATCCGAATTCGGGGATATGGGAAATATACCTGAAGAGCAGATGGTTGCAACGTGGTATCCTGATGGTACACAACCGCAAACGGCGGCTCCGATTTTTATTCCGATTAACGCCGAACATCCCGGCACAGAAGTAGCGCATAGAGTTGGTGAATGGGCGGCTCCGCTTGTTTTACAACTTCACTGCTCCACGCAAGGGGCATCCATTACCTATACGACGGAGCAAGGAGAAGATGCACGTTGGCGGTTGTATACCGATCCGCTACGTCTACCAAAGGGCGAAACAAGCGTCCGCGCGAAAGCGATTCGCATCGGCTATAGTGAAAGTGAAGAGAAAACGATTCATCTTAAGGTTTCATAAGGAGATTAATAATAATGGCACAACAGAACAGCCAAGACTATTTCGTTTACGTCGGCACCTATACGGATGGAAACAGCGAAGGGATTTACGTCTACCGCTTAGACGGCGCGACGGGTGCCTTGGAATATAGCAGCAAAATAACAGGCGTTGAGAATCCATCGTTTGTAGAGATACACCCGAGCGGACAATATCTCTATGCTGTCAACGAACTTAGCGAGTTTGAAGGCAAAGCCAGTGGTGCTGTCACGGCATTCTATATTCATAAAGAGACAGGAGAGATTAGCTACCTCAACCAACGCGCGACCGGCGGTGGTGCCCCGTGTCATCTAAGTGTGGATTCGACTGGTAAATGTCTGCTCGTAGCGAATTACGGTGGTGGCAGCGTCACTGCTTTCCCGATTGCGTCGGATGGCAGGCTCGGTGAAGCCTCCGATTTCGTGCAGCATCAGGGATCCAGTGTCAATCCACAACGGCAGATGGAACCGCACGCGCACGCGATCATGATTGATCCGGGGAATCGTTACGCTTTTTCACCCGATCTCGGGCTTGATAAAGTGCTCATCTACCAATTAGATGCGAAAAACGGGAAACTCACACCTAATACGCAACCGTGGGTGCGTGTGCAGCCCGGTGCGGGTCCTCGGCACTTCGATTTCCATCCGAACGGTCAATATGCTTATGTAATTAACGAGATAGATTCCACATTCACTGCTTTTCGGTACGACGCGAAAGCCGGAACACTCACTGAATTCCAAACGATTTCCACACTCCCCGATGATTTCGACGGCACCAGTCATTGTGCCGATATCCACGTCCACCCTTCCGGGAAGTTCTTGTACGGGTCAAACCGTGGACATGATAGCATTGCGATCTGCGCGATTGATGCGGAAACCGGAATGTTGAGTTCTATCGGCTTTGAATCGACACAAGGACAGGCACCTCGAAACTTCGGGCTGAATCCAGAAGGAACCTTCCTCTTTGCGGCGAATCAGGGGACTGATACAGTTGTTACATTCACTATTGACGCTGAAACGGGTGAGTTGAACGCGACCGGCGATGTAGCGGAAGTGCCGACACCTGTCTGTTTGAAGATGTTGGCGTGTGGTTAGTTCTTTACGTTGATGGGCG
>JAPPDN010000394.1 GCA_028824575.1 Candidatus Poribacteria bacterium
AGTAAAGATTGAACTTCGTAGATAGAGCCTTTTAGTTCGGCGTACGGTTCCGGCATACGCACGGGTGCAGCTACCATACGGGGTTGATTTGTCGGTTCGCCACGGATAATGAAGTCGTTGAAAGTATCCCAATCTGGAATTCCCTTCAGGGGCCATGCATCTACCGCGCAATACTGGAAGAGCAGTAAGCGTCGCGGTTTATCAGAGGTATTCGGGGCAGAACCGTGTAACGCCCGAACATGATGGATTGTAATCCCACCTGCCTTCAACTCAACAGGCACAGCACTTTCTGGCGTGAAATCAGGATCTGTCACTGCCCCGATAAAAGCACCATCTTGGTGATGATCTAAAGTCGGTCCCTTATGAGACCCTGGAATTATCATCAGCGCACCGTTCTCCACAGTCATATCGTCAATCACGATCCCAACTGCAAGGAGATTGTCATTGGTGTGCGGATAAAACGCCCAATCCTGATGCCATTCGACCGGGCTTCCGAACTCTGGATACTTCATATTCAATTTATGCCCGTTATACCGAACACCAGATCCGATAAGTTGTTCCACAATATCCAGTATCTTGGGGTGCCGTAAGGTTTGGTCGTAGACGGTATGATAAAGCGCGGGGCTTTTGATACGCCGCACACGTGGGTTCGCGGCGGTATGCCCGGGCTCCAGATCAAAGATGTCAGTATGTTCGGTCACTTCTCTTGATTTCTCAACGAATTCATCGGTAACTCGTTGGAGATCGGCGACTTCTTCCGTCGTTAGCACTGCTTCAACACCGATATAGCCGTTTTCGTCGTAAAAATCACACTGTTCTTGCGTGAGCATTGTTCCACTCCTCCAAGCGAAATGATACTGCTATTATACACCAATCCGTTAAAAAATTCAACTCTTATTTAACAATTCCTTATAAATGTTCTGTACTTTTTGAACATGCATTTCAACGCTAAATGTTTCCTCAGCATGTTTTCTTGCGGCTTGACCGATACGTACGCTTTGCGTCGAATCACCAGCAAGTTTAATAATCTGGTTTGCGATACCGTCTATCGGGTCTAAGGGTACAACGTATCCTGTTACCCCATGGACAATCATCTCAGCAGTACTGCCGATCGGCGTACCAATAACGGGTTTACCAGTCGCCATCGCCTCGGCGATGACACTCCCCGCTGAGAGGGTTACGAGGAGGTCAAGCTTCTGCATTGCTTTGGGCATATCGGTACGATGCCCCGCGAAATGGACGACCTCTTGCAACTGATGTTTGACTACTAATTGACGGACTTCCTGCTCATAGACGCGATGCTCCGGTGTATCCAATGCAGCACCAATAATATGAAACCGGACCTTCTCGGATTGCGCAGCGACTTTGGCAGCTATTTCAACAAACATCTTTTGACGTTTAAAGGGTTCAATCCTACCCACGATACCGATGACATATTCCCCCGAGTGTGTGGGTCCAAAGGCAGGTTGAAAAGCCGATAAATCGACACAATTACACACGACATCAGTCTTTTGAATATCAATTCCTGCTTGAATTAGCGGAACTCTACTCTGCTCTGAGATAGCGATAATACTGTCCATCCGATTGAACTTATATTTTCGCACCTGTGTCGGCGTAAGGAGGTTCCGGACGTGTGAAACAGCAGGTATTTTTAACCGATTTTTGACATACCATAGATAGGGGTTAAACCACGAATCAGAGGTATGGATGAGCTGCGTGTTATGCGCTTTGGCAAGTGTGGCTAATTTTTTCGCGGCACTGCGTCTCGCTATCACAGATTTCGCTTTTCGCCACGGTGGCAGCCCAAGGATGACCGTTGAAATACCAGCACGCCTTAGATGTTCAGCAAAAACACCGTCATCAGGACAGACGACAAGGGGGTGATAGCAGGTTCGATCAATATTTGTGACAAGATAAGCGAGTTGCTTTTCACCCCCACCGATGCTCGAACCGCAATGGCTGAGGTACAGTATCGGAATCATCTATTTCTACAGTAAACATAGGAAGCGCAATTTTTCAATAACGACCACTTTATTGAAGGATACCTGAGATTACACAGGGAAATCAAGATGCTGTTCCCTGAAAACTTGGCTAACCGAGCGGTGCTGATGGACTCGGAGTATGGCTTGGGAGAGGAGTGGCGCGATAGAAAGCACCTTAATTTTCCCATCTAACTGTTTCTCTGCTGGCACAGGGATCGTATTGGTGGTAACCACTTCACGAATTGATGGGTGATCAAGACGCTCCAACGCCGGACCGACCAATATAGGGTGTGCGATACTCACATAAGCGGGTTCTGCACCAGCCTCCGCTAATGCCATGGCTTGTTGGCGAATAGTTCCGCCCGTTTGTATCTCATCGTCGGTGATAATTGGGGTTTTACCTTTGACATCACCAACAAGTTCGACGAATTTAACGCTCTGTCCATCGATACCTGTGCGTCGCTTGTGCATGATCGCTAACGGCAGCCCAAGCATATCGGCGTATTTCTCTGCTAACTTGGCACGACCTGCATCAGGGGCAACAATTACGCCATTTTCGACCTGTTTCTCGCGGAAGTAGTTTACCAAAGTCGTCACGGCAGTCAGGTGATCCATAGGAATATCGAAGAAGCCCTGTATCTGTGGTACGTGGAGATCCAGAGCCATGACCCGACTTGCGCCTGCTGTCGTCAAGAGATTGGCTACAAGTTTCGCGCTAATCGGCTCGCGTCCTGTAGTTTTGTGATCCTGACGGGAATATCCAAAATACGGGATAATCGCGGTAATCTGCCGGGCTGATGCTCGTTTCATAGCATCAATTGTGATGAGCAGTTCCATCAAATTTTCGTTGGCAGGTTGACTTGTAGGCTGCACGACATAGATATCCGTGCCTCGGATACTTTCCTCAATCTGAACGCGAGTTTCAAGGTTGGGAA
>JAPPDN010000556.1 GCA_028824575.1 Candidatus Poribacteria bacterium
TGCCATTCATCTGCTTGTGATACTCTTTCTCTCGCCAAATTGAATGTTCTCCTTTTATGGGTTATCAGTTATCGGTAAGAACCCATTCTTTTTCTTTCTGACAATCGACAACTGACAACTAATTCTCACTCGTCGCCTGACTCTTTAGTGCTGTCGGTGTCTCGTAGCTCTTCCCAGAAATGCGCGCAGAAGATACCAATTGTCAGCACAAGAGCCGAGAACATTTGCCATTGCCAACGTCCATCAAGAGCGATAACACTGAACAGCCATAAGAAACTGCCGATGATGATGATAGTAGTTGCTACTTTTTCCATTTTTTAGCTATGGTCCTCTGAGCATCGTTCCAAATGTTAAGCATTCTCACTGCGAATCAAAATTATGCCATTTAAGGCATAATTTCGTTTCACGATGTTTGCTGGTTAATTCTGTATCGGGTTTGGGAACTATTGCTCCTAATTTTCGTTAAACCTGCCCGAAACGTAGTGGAGGGCAGTCCAGATTTAATAGTTTAAAAAACCTTAGTCCGCTGGTGTCAGTGCTGGGTCCATTTGCGATGTTTCCTCCGTTGCGGCATCTGTGCCTTCGGTTCTACCGCGTTCATGGAACTCCGCACGGATATCGACGCTGAACGTCCGCCAGATAAGCAGCTGCTTCCGTAGCAGGTTGAGGAACCGTCGGTTCACACGTTTCCAAGAGGCGATTTCGCCGCTCTCGCGATGTACATCCAACGTAATTTTGTAGAGATCTTCCTCCTCACCCCCCACTGGCGAGGTAACAAATTGAATTGATTGGCTCACACCCAAGTCATAGGGTGCCAACCATACCATCATTCCGATTTGGTATGAGTCTTCCGCAGTTTCGCTGAATGCGACTTGGTCGGTGTAGAAATCGCTTGCGGATTCATCGGCGTGCGCCTCAAAATAGTCGCGCATAAAGACATTCAAACCGAGTGCTTCTTCTTCAAGCACCGTGAAAGGCAGATTGAAGTGCCATACATCGCCTTCTGGTTCCGGGAGTTTCCATTTACGCTCAATATCAGGGACAGCCATCCGTGAGGCTTTGATTGCCGGATACAGGGTACTCAGCAGCACCACAATCATGACGATAATCGTTGCGACGACGGTTGACATTGACGAATAGTTGAGGGTCAACCCAGCGAGCCATCCGAAGTGGACAAGTGTCGTTGCTATTGCCTGCCCCATGAGGTAACCCAACACAGCACCGACGATAGCGTATACACACGCTTCAGCAAGGAAAAGGAAGGCGATATGTACAGGTGCAAGGCCAACAGAACTGTAAATACTGATCTCTCGGACACGTTCATAGACCGCCCCAAGCATCGTGTTGAGTACGATGAGTGCGGCAATCAAAATCGGTACGAATAGATTGCCCATTCCACTGAAACTCGTCATCCCGATACTACTATAGAGATACGTGTCTTTATCACGTCCGACGAAGAAATCAAGAGCGATCCGGTTCATGAGCGGTGCCATGATGAGGTCCAACTTATCAACCGCTCCGAGCAGTTTCGGGTCATCTTCTCGCGGTTCCATATTAACGGCGACGCTGCGGAGCGTGCCACCTTGGTTCATGACAACCTCATAAGGCAGAATAGCGATACTGTCTGGCGTGAGGTGGAGGTATTTCTGCAATTCACCTTCGAGCGTTTCATCGCCTGTAGCACCACGACTGCGTTGCTGCTGCATTAATTGATAATCGACCGGTGTCAGTTCTTCGCCATCGTTATCTGTGAGATCTTTGAACCCGATGCCGAGTACACCGACGACAGTAAAGTCCGCGCCATAGACAGAAACGGTCGCCTTGCCCATATCGCTTTCGGTGATTTTCAGCAATTCTGCCATCCCTTTCGGTAGAACAATCGCATAGGGCCACTCCGTAGGCCATTCACTGGCATCAGCAGAATCAAACCACTTTCCATATTGCAGGTATCTATTAATACCACTAACGGCAGGTTCTGATTCATTCATTCCGACGAGCATGTTTGCAGCGAAGGTCAATGCTTCACCGGTGAGTTGATGTGTCGGCGGTGATGGGTCTGCCATGTTTGGTGTGCGTGTTAGCTGCACAAACGATTGATCCCCAGTCCCTGAGGACTGATACCAAGCACGTGGTGCAACGACGTTCCGGACGGTCACGATGGCTTCTTCGTCTACCTGTTCAATGAAGCCGTTTTGTTCTAAAGCAGCGACAGCCTCTGGTACATTAATCGGTTGTTGTCCCTGTTTGACGAGGATCTCATTTTTCCGTGCCAGAAGCCTCTCTAAGGCAGTCAGTGTAATTTGTGTTTTCTGCATGTCGTTCAGCACAGAGGTCAACACAGGTTCCTCAAGCGGACGCCAGTATTGGTCGCGGATGAGGAGCCCTGTATAGCGCGGTGTCACCTGTGGAAGACTCGTTCTATTCGGATGCATAAACGTTCGGACGGAGGTAAACGAGATAACCGTGAAAGTAAGAATTACCAACGTGCAACATGTCAAGATCGTCCGGCCCTTCCGTTTCCGCATGTTGGAAATCCCCAAGCTAAACGCTGCAGCACTCGCACTCAACCTGCCGACATCAGCCTTGTAAACTTTGCTGCCCTCTTGCCGAATTTTTTCGAGCTGCTCCTCAAATTTCCGGACAATAATACTGATAACAATAACCGTCAAGGCAAGGACGACAAACGCAATTAAAATAATCACAGGGGTCGTCGTGATCTGGAAGGCAGGGTGAACTTGGCTTAGGAAGAAGAATACGAGTAAAAAGATACCGAACGAACCGAGAATTTGCTTATGGATATTTGGGAAACCGAAGACGAGCCGCTCCATAAAGTAGGCAAACGGCATCAGTAGTGCAAGGTAGAACATCACACCGTTGACGACATCGTTACCCGTCTGTTTGACATCTGGGTAT
>JAPPDN010000408.1:0-929 GCA_028824575.1 Candidatus Poribacteria bacterium
GCGCCGAGTTGCTCGGTACGGTACTGATCTTGGCGGGTTTCGCTAATGGTGCGGGCATCTCTATCAGATTCAACGACGTAGAATTTGTCGCCTGCCTCAGGGACTCCGGTAAAACCGAGCACCTCAACAGGGACGGAGGGGCCGGCTTCTTTCATCCGTTTCCCAAAGTCGTCCATCATTGCCCTCACCCGCCCAGAATATCTACCAGAGACAAAGACATCTCCAACCCGCAAGGTGCCGGCCTGGACAAGAACAGTAGCAACTGCCCCGCGCCCTTTATCTACTTGTGCTTCAATAACCACGCCGCGAGCAGATTTATTTGGGTTCGCCTTAAGTTCAAGAAGTGCCGCCTCCAAAAGGAGCATCTCAAGCAAAAAGTCGATACCTGTTCCTTCTATAGCAGAAGTTTCAACACAAATTGTTTGCCCACCCCAGTCTTCAGGGACAAGTTCATGTTCTGTTAATTGTTGTTTGATATAGTCTGGACGCGCGCCAGGGACATCTATTTTGTTAATAGCGACGACAATAGGGACTTTAGCAGCTTTTGCGTGGTTAATCGCTTCAACAGTCTGAGGCATGACACCGTCGTCAGCTGCAACAATGAGCACAACGATGTCAGTCACCTGTGCGCCCCGTGCGCGCATTGCGGTAAAAGCTGCGTGCCCAGGGGTATCTAAGAAAACGACACTGCCTCCGTCTAAAGTCACATGATAAGCACCGATATGTTGTGTAATATTCCCTGCTTCAGATTCACTGATATTTGATTGACGAATAGAGTCCAAAAGAGAGGTTTTGCCGTGGTCAACGTGTCCCATAATTGTGACAACTGGCGCCCGGGGTTGCAAAGATTCCGGTGGATCGGGTGTCTCGACTAACAGTTCATCCTCAAGTGTCGGTGATTTGATTACATCAAAATTTAAGTGTTCCCC
>JAPPDN010000408.1:939-2912 GCA_028824575.1 Candidatus Poribacteria bacterium
AGCATCAGAAGGGTATTATAATCAAGCCGTTGATTTATGTTTGCCATTACCTTTAATTTCATGAGTTGCATAATCAGTGCCGAAGGTTGCAACTCAAGTGCCACAGCGAGGTCCGCAACAGTTGCGCCCTCTTCGATTTGCAAATCGTTCGTTGTATTAGATAATGGCTCTGTGGTGTCTTCAGCTGACCCCTGAGGTGTAGAAACGGTTTCCACCGATTCAACTATCTCGGACTCAATCAACGCGACGGTATCGGCATCAAGGGTACTCGTATCATCTTTAACACGGACACCATGTTCTGCCAAGAGCGCGACAAGTTCCTTGGTTGTTATGTCGTATTGCTTTGCTAATTCATAAACCGGTGTACCCTGATCTTTTTTTTCTTCACGGTTCCCTTTGGCGGCTCTTCGCCGCTGGCGTGGCTCTTTACTCATGATAGCTCCTCCTGTTTTCCTATTGTGCTGGCGGATTTCTCGGTCCATTGAAGAAGGACTTCTTCAAACCGCTGTATAACCACAGTTGTCAGTTGTACACGTAATAACGCATTAATCCGTCTCGGCGACTTAAACGCTTTCTGAATACAAGACTGAGAGCGGCAGACATAAGCCCCGCGCCCGTGCAATTCTTTCCGGTTGTCAATTCCGAGTGTTTCATTTTTTTGACTCGCAAATCGTATCAATGTTTTTTGTGAAAACTTTCCACGACACCCAATACAAGTGCGAATAACATCGCTCAACAATTTCACCCACTTTTTTCGACCTACAATTGGTCTACCGATAATCCTCGCGCAGGTATTAGATACCAGAAGATAATGCACTCAAAAGACTATTCAGATTCAAGGTCAAGCTCATCGTTTTCAGCAGTAACGTCGCGTGCCTCAACATCGTCTTCCGAATCTATGAACAGATTATTCTCGGCGTCGGGGGTTTCCGATGCCTCAACTTCAGGGGTCTCCACATCCGCATCGACCTCAACATCCTCAGCCTCGATTACCCCAGCCGTATCAGCAGTCTGTTCTTCAAGATTTTCGTCAGTCCCATCTTCAGGGCTATCCGGTACATGTTCATCAACCTTATCAGGATCAGGTTCTTCCGGTTTAAAGAGTTCGTTAATCGAAACAGTAGCTTCGGATTCACCTTTTATGTCAACTTTCCAGCCGGTCAATCTTGCGGCAAGCCGTGCGTTCTGTCCGCGTTGACCAATAGCTAAGGAGAGTTGATCGTCGGGTACAATCACGCGCGCGCTTTTATTTTCATCGTCGAGTTCGACTCTACGGACACCAGCGCGACGCCCCAAAGCATTAGCAATAAAAGCACTTATATCCTCGCTCCATTCAACAAGGTCTATTTTCTCACCATCAAGTTCGGTAATAATATTTTGGACGCGAGTTCCCTTAACACCGACACATGTGCCAACAGCATCTATACCTTCTTCTGTCGCTTGAACAGCCACCTTTGCCCGATTGCCCGGATCCCGCGCAATCGCCATAATACGCACCTGCCCTTCATAGATTTCAGGAACTTCTTGCTCAAACAACACAGCTACCAGATCTCGGTGCGTTCGAGATACTATGACAGGTGCACCACGGGTCTCATTTTTTACGGATAAAATCAGACATTGTAACCGTTTGCCACGTTCATAGTTCTGTGACCGTGGTATCTCACGGGGCGGTAAAAAAGCTTCCGTCTGCTCAAGATCTAAGATGATACCACCACGTTCAAAACGCTGGACATAACCGGTGATGACCTCACCCTCGCGACCAGCGAATTCCTGATAGATTCTTTCGCGTTCCGCCTGTTTGATCTTTTGGAAAAGGATTTGCTTCGCCAATTGCGCCGGAATTCTACCAAAGTCGCTCGGATTGATTTCGACCTTCAACATCTGACCGAGCTCAATATCTTCCTGAAGTTTCACGGCTTCCTCAATAGGAATCTCTGTGGAAAAATCACGCATAATATTAACGACTTTTTTAG
>JAPPDN010000515.1 GCA_028824575.1 Candidatus Poribacteria bacterium
TCCTTAGAGGAGGTTGAACTCGGCGAGCGATTGCTTGAGATGTGTCGGATGCACGTTGTTCTCATCATCTAACCAATCAAAGACAGCCTCGGTGAGATTTGCTTGTGCAGCGATATTTTGTTCGCCATAGTTCAGTGGACCGCCTTCGTAGCCACCTTCTTGCGTTGCACGCTCCCAACTGCTGAACCGCCAATGCACGAAACCTTTTGTCCCAACAACAAAGACCCGTTTGTGTCCGTAGATACCTGGGTTATCGGATGCCGTTGTCCCCATACCTGTCCCGAACGCGACAGAGACGTGGAGACCGTTCTCATACAAAACTTGTCCAGCGGCATGCATCGGAGACGGCTGATCTGAATCCAAACCCTCGCTGCCAGCGATTTGTCCAAGAACCCGGACGGGACGTGCGTTGTCAATATAGGAGGACACTAATTGAAGCACATGCGGTCCCTGGTCAACCGGTGTACTACGCGCGCTCGCATCGATAAACTTAATCTCGCCGATCCGTCCTTCCGCAACGTCCTGTTTTAATTCCAGGTTTTTCGGGTGAAAGTTGAGTTGTGTATTAATGGCAAACTTCGTTTTTGTTTCTTCTGCCAACCCCGCAATCTGCTTCCAATCTTCACTTTCAACGGCAATCGGCTTTTCAATGATCACTGCTGGCACACCGTGGTCAGAAGCCTGTTTCATCAGTGGATAGCGGATGCGTTCACTTGTCCCCCGCAACACGGGTGCTGTGACGATATGCAGAACATCCGGCTTCTCCTTTTCAAGCATCTCGTCTAAATCGGTGTAGCGTGAAGAGATATCGAATTCGTCTCCGAATTCGCTGAGTCGTTCTTCGTTCATATCGCAGATGGCGGCGAGTTTACCGCCTTTGACGAACTGGTAAGCATTGGCGTGCGCACGGGCGCGACCTCTGCACCCTAATATCGCAGTTTTATACATAAAATCGTTTCCTCTAATGTTAACAACAGCACGCCAGCGGCGCACCAAACGTAGAGCAGACAAAGGTTGAAACCGTTGCCTATTTATAGTGAATCCTAAAAATAAATAGTCGTAGCATAAACTGTTAGTTTGTGCCAGTCTGAATGCCTGTTATAGGTATTCAGACTGTTTGAGAGTGCCCAATTAATTATAAGTTTTACTTATAAATCACAACTTCTCCCGAAGCGTGTCCATTAACCCATCGGGCGGTTCAAATGGGAGCTCGATAATCTCGTTTGTTAGCCCGCTGTGGTACATCCCTAAGATGAGGTTATTCTCAACGAGGGATTGCTTGAGATGTGTCGGATGCACGCTGTTCTCATCTTCTAACCAATCAAAGATGGCTTCGGTGAAGTTCGCCTGTGCAACGGCATCCTCCTCCCCGTAGTTCAGTGGACCGCCTTCATAACCACCCTCCAATGTTGAACGTTCCCAACTGCTGAAACGCCAGTGCACGAACCCTTTCGTCCCAGCAACAAAAACACGTTTGTGACCATAGATACCCGGGTCATCGGATGCCATTTGTGCCATCTCCGTACCAAATGCAATAGAGACATGGACACCGTTCTCATACAAAACCTGTCCGGCTGTATGCGTCGGACCAGGATGCCCGCCCGCAGAATTTAAATGCTCGCTGCCAGCGATTTGTCCGAGAACCCGGACCGGATGTGCGTCATCAATATAGGAGGACACCAATTGTAGCACATGTCCTCCCTGCTCGGCGGCTCTACTACGCGCACTGGCATCAATAAACCTAATCTCGCCGATGCGTCCTTCGGCGACATCTCTTTTTAACGCCAAGTTTTTCGGGTGGAAATTGAGTTGTGTATTGACAACAAATTTTGTTTGTGTCTCTTCGGCTAACCCCGCAATCTGTTTCCAATCCTCGCCTTCAATCGCAACCGGTTTTTCCACAATCGCTGCAGGCACGCCATGATCGGACACCTGTTTCATCAACGGATACCGGAGACGTTCCTCACTACTCGGAATCACAGGGCTTGTGACGATATGCAGGACATCCGGTTTTTCTTTTTCAAGCATCTCGTCCAAGTCCGTGTAGCGTGAGGGGATACTGAAGTCGTCCCCGAAGGTGTTGAGGCGTTCTTCGTTCATATCGCAGATGGCGGCGAGTTTGCCGCGTTTGACGAAGCGATACGCATCAGCGTGCCCACGAGCGCGACCTCCACACCCTAACATCGCAGTTTTATACATGGAACCGGCTCCTAAGCATCCTTGATGTGGCAAGTCGCGCCACAGGCTATAGAAAAATCAGGACTTACGCAAAAGTGATATTTTTCATGTTATAAACCCCCTAAATTCCCCTTATCAGGGGGACTTTAAGAAGGAATGCGTAAGTCCTAAAAATAATAGATTGCATCAGATTAACAGTAGAAACTGTTTTTGTCAAGCGTTACTTCAGTAGCATCAGAGCCATTCAATTGTCACATAACTCCGATTTTTCGTACACCTCTCTTCCCGGTAGGAGCGAGCTGTGCTCGCGATCCCTTCGCGAAAATGCCCGAAAAAACCGAAAACTGAATGGCTCTGCAGTAGCATCGAGTGCCTAAAATTTCGGCGAACTAAATGACCCTGTGCCCTTGCCGTTTTCGTCTACTCCCATACCAGCAGCGGGTTCTCCTAATTCTCCAGTTTTATAGTAAAATCTAAAAATAAGTTTACACTTGTAGCCTAAACTTTTAGTTTGGGTTTCCTTCTGACATCCTGTGTTAAGTTGTAGGGCATCATAACAGAATCATAAGAATAGCGTCAAGTGGAAAAGTCGCGAGGGAAAAATCAGTGAATTATAGTAAAATCCGAAGATATGTGGCACTTCAACGCCACAAAACCGCACCTACCGCGGAAGTGCGTAAGTCCTATATAAAAAAGAAAGGGTGGAGGGATAAAAAACACATCCCTCCACC
>JAPPDN010000277.1 GCA_028824575.1 Candidatus Poribacteria bacterium
GGATTTGCCATGTCTAACCCCAGTTGTCATCTTTTTATAACGCAGACGCAGGTTGCCACTTATTTATTCTCACTGCGAAGCAATAGCACCCCTATGGGGTGCAGTTCCTTGACTGTCGGATTTTCTATAGACATAACACCCCTACGGGGTGAGGAAAATATGTGAAAACTTTTCAAACTTCTATAACTCATTAGATTTTCTATTCTCGCCACGAAGCAATAACACCCCTATGAGGTGAGGAAAAATACGTGAAAACTTTTTCAAACTTCTATAACTCGTTAGTAGATTTTCTCTATTTACGAGATAAGTTGTCTCCTGCTTCCGCAAGTGGGATTTGGAACATCCCGTGATGTCTGGTAACAATATAAAGTTTGTCGTTCTTGACGGCGAGTGAGAGGACTTTATCTGGCACACTTGGATAAATCTGTTCTGATTGTCTACGGTCATCCAGACGATAGACCCCGGCATCGCCAACACCATAAACGTTGCTGCCACCAACGGCAAATCTGTCTATGATGATACGCTCGCCCGCGGTATCGGTCAGGACACGCCAGTATGCGCCGGTTTGTGAAGTTAAAATACCATTATCCGTTGCGACGTAAGCCGTTGAATCGACAAAGACGATCTCCTTGAACTGGGTAAAACGCAGGGGTAGACTGGGTGTGATGTCGCGCCAACTGTTTCCGCCATCAAGCGACTGAAAGAGGTTCCCATCTCGCTTACCGACGTAGACGGTTTCGGCTGAGACCGCCAATTTGAACCCATTTTTTGAACCATCATCAGACCGTTTCCCGGTATCTATTAATCCGGTATTTTTCCATTCGGGGTCGCCCGGTTTCCATTTGAAGAGTTTCCGCTTGTATTCCACATAGAACGTCCCACCGCTGACAGCAAACACGCCCACTCTCTTTATATAGTTTTCATAAAAGGATAAATCCCTCATCAATTTACGGTCCTTTTCAGGATCACCAGAAAACGACATTCCCTGTGCTACCGCAATCTCCTTTAGCACCACAGGAGACAGATTTCTCCCACCAAAATCGGGTACACCTTGAACAGGAATAAACGTATTCTCACCAGATAAATGGAAGATACGGAGGTTGTCTCGGCCGGACTCAATACCATAAAGAACGTTGTCAACACTCACAAACTTTGAATCAGGCTCAAAGTCGCTGTTAGATGGTTCTCTTTTTGATGGTTCAGATGCTCGTTCGGCGTAATCAACTGGAACGGGTGTCCAAGATTCACCGTCATCAGCAGATTGAACCATATTGCCGTTAGCATGTACATAGAGGCTATTATTGAATACCACGAGATCTCGTGCTCCGGTGCCGACGATGCCGTCCATAAAATGATGCCACGATTCACCGCCGTCGGTCGTGCGATAGACCCCCGAGTTTCCGGATTTGTAAAAGGTATTTTCGTCGCGTGCTATATAGGCATAGAAATTCACATCCAATCCAAGATCGGTCCAAGTCACCCCGCTATTGGTTGAACGAAATAGCCTGAAACCGCGCGCTAAGATCGTTTTGCTTCCAGCTGCCATGCTTATTCCCGCTGCTGATACGAAGCCGTAGCGTTCGTCTTTAGGCGTTATTTCAGTCCACGATGTACCAAGATCGTTTGATTTGAAAATTCTGCCTACATGTTGTGAGAGACCAAGTCGCACCCGTTCCTCAGCTTTGCGCCCTGTTCCGACATAGAGATTACCTTCAAAAACCACCAAGTCGTGTACGGCTCTGGTTGTATCTACCGGCAACTGTTCCCAAACATCGATGTTGAGCCGGTAAAGCCCTCTGTCTGTACCCGCAAAAACCGTGTTTCCAATTGCAGCAAGTTTGTAAACCTTTCTGCCTGTCAATCCATTGTTCACGGGTGTCCAATGCTTTCCAGCATCGGTAGAGCGGAAAACGCCTCTATCCAAAAGGGCGACATACATCGTAGCACGCTCGTGTGCGCTGCGTCCACCTGCTGTATCTATTACAATGAGTTCAGTAGCGTACCCTTCGGGTCGTGCACCTAATGCGTTCCACGTCTCGCCATTATCGGTTGAAACCAATAGTTCATTGGCAGCGACGATATAGAGGGTGCCTGCATGCTCTGCCATAGGCATACGGAGTTGCTCAATTGAGGTATCAACATTTACGGGTGTCCAGACAGTCGCATCCGCTGTTAACCTGTAGAGACTTATTGACGAATTAAGGTAGAGTGTTTTGTTAAAAGTCTCAAAGATGTCAAGCACGACTCCGCTTGGCGGTCCGTTCATCTGTGTCCACGGCGCAGTCGAGAATGTAGCGGGCAGCTCCACCGTTGTCGCAGTCGTGACAGCAGTCTTAGAAGTCCGTAAGTCGGTTCCGATGTTTTTAGTGGCGGTAGCAGCACGTCCAATCTGATTTCGGACAGCCGGTTTGGAAAGCAGATGGAGCCTGATAGGCACGTCAACGATTTCAACCGTCGGTTCAGATTCTGCTTCAAAACTATAGGGCTGCTGGAAGCGCGCGAGATACTGATTATGTGCACCGAGCATCAAAACTATCAAAAGCACAGCGGCACCAAAAGCCGCCCACGGTAGCAACGGTTTCCCGACCTGCGGCGGTGTCAGTTTCAGATCGGCGACTTGCCGCATGATGCTCTCTGTGAGGTTCGCAGGGAATTGGAAACTCCCAAGCACCTCACGGACTAAGGATTCTTCGTTCTGTGACCGTAAACGTTTTCTTGCGCGTTGAAGCCGACTCTTGATTGTGTTCGCGGAAACACCTAAGAAATTGCCAATCTCTTTCGCCGTCATCTCGCCGAGATAGTGGAGCGTTACGACGGTACGTTCACTTTCGGGTAGTTTTTTCAGCAGTTCCTTAACCATTTCATAGCGGCGTTCCGCTGCTTCTGTCTCTCGTTGCTCTGAT
>JAPPDN010000265.1 GCA_028824575.1 Candidatus Poribacteria bacterium
CTTTAATCTTCATTTTATGTCTCCTAACTCATACTTTGAGAATCCTGCTCGGTATTAGCAGCTGCAAGATTCTGCGTCGTTTAGCTACATTAAGTTTACCTTAAACGACAACCTCTTTCGTTGTTCATAATGCGGTTTCTACTCTTAATGACGCGTCTCACAGACAAAAAGGGTGCAGAATTTTTAGAAATATGAATCAGATTAAGAATTTTGAATCGGGAAACAGACTGCCAGTCCGCGTAATAAAGGGGATTTAGGGGTTTCAAGGCACAACCTAACAGGTTATGCTACAAGGTGACAACTCGAGTTATATTAGAACTATTGTTGCTTAATATGTCCCCATACCGTCGCGAGTTTTCGGCTAGGTTCAACAGCAAGGACTATTGGGTTTTCGCCTTCATAGACGATCAGATCGTCAATGTACCCCGGGACAGTTGATCTTTTCATAGAAAAAACAATTGACGTGGCGGCGGGCCCAGCTGCTTTCATCCGAAACGGGATTCGTTCTTTCGGTCTGGCACGCAAAACCTCGCGTTTGCTGCCTCCAGAGTAGAAATCAAACACGTTTTTGTCAAAATTGGCAACAATCCGGATATATCTCCATTCATTGGTGGCAAATTTACCAATCTCCTGCCACCTGTCGTGAGCATAAAATTGCACAAACCCCGTATCCCAACCGACATCAGGGCCTCTATTGTCAAAAGATTCATCATCAGAAGTAAGCTTCAAACTGAAAGAACGACCACCTTTCTCAATATAGACCCAGCATTCAACTGATGTGATCGGTTCATCTGTTCTTATCGGCATGCTATAGGTATGGACTAATGCCTTCCCGGAAATAGCAAACGATTTTTTGCCGGTTTTGACAGGTTTGTTCGTTATTTTAAAACCGAGCCCTTTCAACAAGGGATGTTTATCTAGTTTGTCTAGGGGATGGTTCTCAAATCCATCTTGTATGAGTATCTTCTGAGCCACTGCATCCGCTGCGAGAGCAAGACTCAAAAGAGCAACTCCTGCAACCATGAAAAATACAGCAAAATATTTTATTGTTCTTAAGAGCAGTGAAACTACCCACGGTTCGACTTGGCTCATCTTTCTACCTCCATTGCTAAATCGCTTCAGAAATCTCTTATGAGACTTTTCGTTTGGTTTGACACATAATTTTTTCAGAGCATCCAGATATTCCACTCCCCTTTTTTCTCCCACTTGCGGCATGCGTGGCATAAGCACATATATCGAGTCGCGAAACGCGGCGAGGGACCGACATTCATTGTGCCAGAATGGGTAGGATCGATCAACGCCGCAATTATTCATCAAGCCTGAAACGTAGCACGCCGCTGCTGGTAGTCCCAACATAAAGCACGTTACCATCAACAACAAACGAAAGGACGGAATCCGGGATTTCAGGTGTCACCCGTTTCCATGTGCTTGAACCTTCTTCCAACTGATAGACGTATTGTCCGGTTGTACCATAGACCGTTGTTCCTTCTACCGCAAGCTTCTCCATGACAAGTGGTTCACCCTCAGTATTGGTTGCCGCGTGCCAATTGGTGCCATCGCTTGAATGTGCCACCCCGCTGTTGGTCCCCACATAAACAGTTGATCCTGCAAAGGCGATTGCATTAAACTCGATAAAAGAAAACGGAAGATCAGCAGTAACATCACTCCAAGTCTCGCCCTCATCAAACGATTGAGAGAGGTGTCCATCCCGTTTCCCAACATAGACGGTGCTACCTGACACAGCAATCTTGAAACCTATGGAATCACGGACATTTATAGATGTGGAAGCCTCAGCAGAATAGTCAACAGGAAAAACAACTTCAGTTTCATCTATTAACCCAGTATCGTACCATTCAGACATATCGGGTTCCCACCTGAAAAGTTTCTGCCCGTATTCGACGTAGTACTTCTCGCCACTAACGGCAAAACTACCAAAAAACGACGGCATACCCGTTGAAACTTGTTCCTCAAAAGCCTTATTGAATGCCTCACTCATTACCTTGGCATAATCAGGGTTACTCTCGAGTTTCTCAATTATCCGGTCAGATAATTGGTCAGGATTGATATCCTTGAGCATCTCAGCTATCTGTTCAAGATCAAGATCCTCAATATTTTGATTAACCTTATCTGGAAATGATTCCTGCAAGACTTCCCGCAAAGCCGTGATCATCATTTCTTCAGGCACGTCTATCTCCGTCTGTACCGTGTTACTTGAATTGCTCCCCTCAAAACCGGGCATATCGGGTATAAGTTCTAAGCCATTGTTTTCAGTAGATAGACGAAGTAGCGGTGAAGGTAAATTCATATTCTGTCCTTTCTTCAGATATATGTTACCATCAAATGCAGCGATAAGGACACTGTCGTCAATTTTTGGAAGCAGCGTCCATGATTCACCACCGTCTGTTGAGGTAACATACTTATTATTTACCGAGTTTGCGTAGAGTCTATCCTTAACAGCGATTAAAGTCGTAACAGGCGTGCTAACAAACCCCGTATTAAACGGATGCCAAGATTCACCGCCATCGGTTGTGCGCAGAATCCCGGACTGACCACCTTTATAAAAAATGTTTGTATCGGCTATCAGTAGCGGCGGAGCGATACCGCCACCTGACCCATCCTTTTCTAAGGTCGTCCATGTCTCTCCAGTGTTTGTGGAGTAGAAAAACTCGCCATCTGCATCCGTCACCATAACCCCTGCAGCTGTTGCGAATATCTTAACACTCGGAATGTTATCTGACCCGGGTAATCGGAAACCAACCTGACCCCTCCGCTGCTTACCCGCCTCACGTTCCTGCCTTTCGCGTGGGTCTATAGGATACCACGACTCACCTTTATCTGTTGAGCGATAAAGTGACCACCAATTGTCGTCTGTTTTTCTTGACTCGAATAGCGCGCCGAACCC
>JAPPDN010000855.1 GCA_028824575.1 Candidatus Poribacteria bacterium
TTATAATGTTCTCAAAATGATACAAATCTTTGTGTGTGTAGATTGGATTTGGGGCACCAGCTTCTATAAAAACACCATTGATATACGGTGCAGACTGTGGAAGTTCTGCCGTTGAATTGACCATAATCAAAAAATCATCTGGGACATTCGCCCGGATCCCTTGAAGTATTTGGAGCCTTGCATTCAGTTCATCTTCTTTCGTTACGAGATGGCTGAGTTCACCACGGAAATCACCTTCCTCCTTCCAGCGATCCAGCCAGATACCATCATAGAGTCCACACTTTGCAATCGCAACAGTTTGTTGAATAATTATTTCGATAACATCGGGATGTGTAAAATTGAGAAGGGGTTCCGAATATTCGTTACCGAGACGATCTACTTTCCATATACGACGTGCTATCGAACCGTCCTTATTTCGGAACCAATAAGGCGAGTCTTCAGGAATATTGAAGAAACCCCCATCGAAATATCCAATCGCAACAATAAATATCATATTCGGATTTTCACGGATCGCCTCCCTATGGACGTGCGAGAGATGTGCTATCGTTTCATGCGATCCAGTCCGTACCGCACCACCAAATGGAGAATTAAAGGTACGTGGATGAACAAGTGGATGGAACGGCTCGAACATGAAAGAGAAATCGTAGTGGACCAACTGATTGAATGGATCCGGATCTTCTTCATAGTTGCTCCTTTTATGTGTCAGAAAAACAGACGGATAGTCGCGATTGTTAAGTCGTTCCGCCACAGTGACTGTATAGGAAGGTCTTGGGTGCTCACAGATAAAATTTTCTTCTGCTGCCTGAAGATGCGATGCGTCTATACCTATAAATTGGTTCCCTAATGAAATCGGATTCGGATAGATAACAAAGGTTTTTAAATTCGTTAGACGCACAAGGGGCGTGAAATCTGAGATGGCGGTACTCTCTAAAATAAGTTCCTGTAGCCCTACCAATTCCGCAAGGGGTGAAACATCTGAAATCTGCTCGCCCTGTAGACTTAACACTCTGAGGTTTTGTAAGTTTACCAGCGGTGTCAAATCCGAGATCAAACTACTCCCTAAACGAAGTTCCTGTAGCCCTATCAATCCCACAAGCGGTGTCAAATCTGAAATCTGATTGTCATGTAATTGCAAGCATTGTAGGTTTACCAACCCAGAAAGGGGTGTAATATCCACAACTTCATTGCTTTTCATTCGTAAGTCTCGTAGCCCTATCAATCCTGCGAGCGGTGAAATGTCTACAATTTGATTGTTGTGCAATTGCAAGTGTTGTAGGTTCACCAACCCAGAAAGGGGTGAAATATCCGTGATGCGATTATGATTCAACTTCAAGACCTGTAGATTTTCAAGTCCCGCAAGCGGTGTCAAATCTGAGACTTCACTTCTAATAACAAACAAGTCCCTAAGGTTCACGGCATGTTCGAGCCCTTTCAAACGCTGAATGTCGTGTTCTACTATTAGATGGTGTAATCCCGCCATATCTGCGGGATGTATCGGTATACCATCAGGAATTTGGAGTGCTTCACGGACGGCACGTTGTAGGTGGGGATCCGGCATCCACTCCTCGGCATCTTCTGCATGGACGGAAGCATTATAGACAAGTATCCCCACAACGGACGCGAGGAGCAACTGAAACCACAATGATTTACACATTTTTTCTTTTATTCTCATAAGTTAATGTCCTTTCTTAAAGCGCATTCGCGACAATAACTAAATCCTGAATATTGACAACACCATCACCGTTGAGATCCGGTTCTGCTTTGCCAAGGGCGTTAGCAACCACAACGAGGTCAAGCACATTCACAAAGCCATCGGCGTTGACATCGGCATCAAGGTGAAATTCGGTGATTGTCAGTGCCGCAAGTGGGCTGAAATCTGTGCCGGGGTTGTTCCGAATATTCAAGGTTGATAAGTTTGTCAGCCCAGCAAGCGGACTAAAATCTTCAATCCGGTTATCTGTGAGAATGAGCTTGGTGAGCTTCTTCATGCCTGCGAGTAGGGTTATATCGGTAATCCCGTTTCCCGCCAGTGAGAGTGACTCTAAATTAATGAGATTGGCGAGCGGATGGATATCAAGCGCGACAAGGCGCGTGTTTGGCGGCTTGCGCCAGATACGGAGATGCCTGAGGCTCGTCAAGTTCGCAAGTGGGCGAAGGTCGGTTATCTGATTCTTATTACCCCCGACGTGCAAGTTTCTTAGGTTCGTCGCAAACTCCAAACCTGTCAGGTCTGTGATGCCTTTGTTGTTGCCGTCAACATGTATCAGCTGTGGCATACGGGATTTTTCCAAAGCGATATGTGTTGGAAGTCCCATTTCTTTCCGAACTACCGCGCGTAAGGCGGCATCCGGCATCCATACAGATTCCGGTTCCTCTGGCGCACCGGTCGTAACCTCGAGCACAGTGACACTGCCAACGCTATTCGCACTCGGTGCCTGTTTCAGATATATCTCGCCATCTAAATCGGGGACAATATGTTCGGTGCTGGTGATACCACTTGCGACACCCGTGGCTTTGACGGGTAATTCGATCGTCTGTGCTTTGCCGCTCCGGTTGTAGACTGCCCAACCCTTGGTGAACTCACGCACGAAGAGACCCTCGCAGTCGGCGCAGTGGCGCGCTGTTTCACCAATCGGCTTGCCGAGGTCGGCATCATAGAAGTCATACCAGTAATTTTTAGCAACGTCTCCCCACCGCTGCCAACTCTGTGAATGATAATGGACGTTTATGTAGCCATCAGAGTGCGTAAGACCCATCGTTGTAAAGAGACGCATTCGTTGACGGTTCCCAGGACTCTCAGGGGGCTCCGAGGTGATAAGAAACCCTTGCGCCCAATTCAGTTGCGGTTCGCGGAAATGTGCCTCAGACCAAAGCAGAGTGCTTTCAATCTCGGCAAG
>JAPPDN010000469.1 GCA_028824575.1 Candidatus Poribacteria bacterium
ACCACCCGGCTGCGTGTTCCATCTCCGGACCGTGTGGTCTCCGCTTGAGCTTGCCAGTGTTTTCCCATCTGGGCTAAACGCTACGCTCAATACCCAATTCGTATGCCCTGTCAGCAGATTAAGTATTTTACCCGTTTCTATGTCATACATCCAAATACCGATGCTACACGCGACCGCTAAAAGTTTTCCATCAGCGGAACTTGCGATCGTTCCCGATAACGAGCCTTTCCCGTGCCGTGCTTTCACGCCTTTGGGTAAGTACCTTAAATACAAATCCTGTGGCTCTTGTGCGATGGTGATTTGGTGAACGACACATATCGCGAACCCAATCGCTAAAATCAATGCTAATATTTTTTGCATGGGAAAATTTTCCTTTTTTGGTAGGGATTGTCTTTAATTACAACATGCATTAGCAATAGAAAGGGATATGATTATTGACTATTGGCTTCAGTTGTCAGTTATCAGTGATAGTTAATCGGCTTACAAACCCCTCCTACTTATGAGGTGCACAGCCTAATCCATAGTATCAACTGCGAGGTCCCATAACAACACGATGCCATCCCAACTGCTACTCGCCAGCATTTTGCCATCCGGACTGAAGGCTACGCTTGTAACACCATTCCGATGCCCTTTTAGTGTGCGCAGCTGTTTGCCAGTGCTTACCTCCCACAACATCACAGTGTGATTACCACCGTCACTTGCCAGGGTCTTACCGTCTGGACTAAACGCTATACTAAAAATAAACCCATGCGCTTTTAGGGTCCGAATGAGTTCACCCGACACTGCATCCCAAAAGCGCACAGTATTATCCGCACCGCCACTTGCCAATATCTTTCCATCCGGACTGAACGCGACACAATAAACATTAGTTTTATGTTTATCTAACTTCAAAAGCGGATCGCCAGTATGTGCATCCCACGTGCGCACGGTACCGTCATGACTCCCATTCGCCAGTATCTTTCCATCCGGACTGAACACTACGCTTGTGAACACATGTTGATTCACGATCCTCGTCTTTATAGGTTTATCTGTTTTCACATCCAATGTTATCTCATTTATACGTTTCCCTGTTTGGATATCCCAGAAATAAATGAAACCGCTGTCATTCGCACTCACAAACTTTTTACCATCAGGGCTAAATGCAACGTAGCAAGTCGAAGGCCTGCTCACTGGTTGGGACACAGCATTGCCTTCAAGCGGTGCCAGGCGCACTGCCCCTGTTTCTACATCCCACGAAAACACGGTCTTGTTTGAGCTGCCGCCTGCGACTGTTTTTCCATCTGGACTGAATGCAACACTATCGGGGGAATGCCACTCCACAACATTATCGGTCTGAAGAGACTCGCCCGTCTTCACATTCCACAAATGCACTGTATTGTCCCAACCGCCAGCTGCCAGTGTCTTTCCATCTGGACTGAAGTCGATGCTACGGATCGTCTGGGTGTGCGCTATCATCGTCCGAAGTTCTATGCCGGTTTCCACATCCAACAGATGCACGGTGTTGTACCTACTACCACCTATCAGCGTCTTCCCATCCGGGCTAAATGCTAGGCTGCTGCTACCAATCCTATCTCCCAACATTTGCAGGTATGTCCCTGTTTGTACATCCCAAAGATAGGTCATATTATAGGTTCCACTCGCCAACATCTTACCATCCGGGCTGAATGCTACACTAAAGAGATCGTTGCTGTTACGCTCACGCAACCTATGAATAGACTCGCGTGTCTCCACATCCCACAAACGGGCGGTCGTGTCTTCGCTTGCACTTGCCAGCAGCTTCCCATCCGGGCTGAACGCAATATCATAGACTTTGTCCTGATGCGCTGTGAACGCGTGCAGCAGTTTCCCTGTCTGCACATCCCAGAGACGAACGGTTGTGTCGTTACTTCCGCTCGCCAGTGTTTTTCCATCTGGGTTAAAAGTTACGCTTGTAACGCCGCCAATATGTCCTTCAAGGGTACGCAGATGGGTGCCAGTGCTTACCTCCCACAAACGGATTGTCTCGTCATCACTTCCACTCGCCAGCAGCTTCCCATCCGGACTAAACGCTACGTCTATGGTTTTATCCTTATGTCCTTGCATCGTCTGAAGTTCGGTGCCGGTGTGTGCATCCCACACACAGACGGTTTTATCGTGGTTTGTACTTGCCAACAAGGTATCGTCCGGACTGAAGGCTACGCTCAAAACGCCTTCTATATCCTCTGTAAATATCCAGAGAAACTTTCTATCTTGAACAGTCCGCTCCCTCAAAACTTCACCTGTATACCGTGTTAGTAGGTTGAGTGGTTTGTCGGTCTCTGTATCGTATATCCAAATACCGATACTACACGGCACCGCCAAACGTTTCCCATCATGGGAACTCGCGAAGCCGCCAGTTATTGTGCCTCTGCCGAACCGCGCTTTGGTCCCTTCGGGTAATCCGCGTAAATGCCAAGTTTGTGTATCTTGAGCGGTAGTATTTTTCGGAACAACACATATCGCGAATCCAATCACTAAAATCAAAATCAATGTTTTTTGCATGAGAATTTTCCTTTTTCAGAGGGATTGTCTTTAATTTCATTACAACATGCGTTAGCAATAGAAAGGATATGATTATTGGCTATCGGTTTCAGTTGTCAGCTATCAGTGATAGTCAATTGGGTTTACAAAGCCCTCCTATCTATGAGGTACGCAACCTAATCCATAGTATCAACCGCGAGATCCCACAACAATACGGTGCCATCCCAACTTCCACTTGCGAGTGTTTTTCCATCTGGACTAAACGCCACTTCGACACTACCCTTATGTCCTGTCAGTGTGCGCAGCTGTTTGCCGGTGCTTACCTCCCACAACATCACGGTGACATCACCACCACCCCTCGCCAGCGTTTTGCCATCCGGACAAAATCCGACCC
>JAPPDN010000434.1 GCA_028824575.1 Candidatus Poribacteria bacterium
CTATAGGCTTTTCCACAAGGTGTATGTCCGGCGAGCCAATGTATCAGACGCAAGTGTGAAGCCTTTTGAACTTGACGTGGTTGCAGTATTAGGTTACCAAATCATTGTCGTTTCGTGTACCCTTGCTTATGAACATGCCCGGGTGAAGCAAAAAGGCATGGAGGCTATTTTACGAATGCGACAACTCGGCGGTGTTGAGGCACGTGCCATCGTGTTGTGTGGGGCTTCGCAAGAGGCACAGCAGCTTATCCAGGCCGAATTGAAAGAAGAAACAGGGCATTCGAGTCTGTCTTTAGAAATCTGGGGAAAGGACACGTGGTATCGCCTCCAGCAAACATTTCATCAATACATACGCACTGCCTTCGGTTGGTCGTAAACACACCATGCTCCAAAACTTCCGCTTCGCACGCTACCGCTTCACCTATACCGTCCAAGAACCGCTGAGGATGCCACACCACAAAGGCAACGTCTTCCGCGGTAGATTTGGGTATATCCTGCGACACATCGCATGCGTTGAGACTACGAGGAAATGTGAAAAACAGTGTCAATTCCCAGAACGATGCGTCTATTCCAAATGCTTTGAAACACCAGTCCCAGACGATAGCCCAATGCTCCGAGGACAGCCCTTTGCACCACATCCCTTCATCCTTGAACCGCCGCGCACCGGACAACTTGAATATGAACCGGGTGATACTTTCACGTGCGACCTGACACTCATTGGTGAGGCAATCAATCTGCTACCGTGGATGGTGTTCACCTTTGATCAGATAGGGAAACGGCGTATCGGGCTACAAGGTAAACGCGGGCAGTGTCAACTCGATAGGGTCGAGAGTTTGCCCGCGCATGACAGCTATCAACCTCAGACGATTTACACGGCGGAAACTGAGATGCTGACGGATGATGGATTGATTCTTGGATTGGCAGATGTGATGCACGCGGTGCCGCATGCCACCGATGCGATTGAATTGGAATTTATCACACCTACCAGTATCAAAGTCGATGGCAAGTGGACAAGCAAGCTGACGTTTGAACACCTCATCCGCAATCTGCTCCGGCGGATCCGGTTCCTGAGTTATTTCCATTGTGGCGAGGATTTGGAGGTAGATGCTCACGGCTTAATTGAGGCTTCCACCACTGTCAGACATGGTTCTCACCTGAATTGGCTCAGGAAGGATCGGTACTCTTACCGAGCGGAGAAATCCGTGCCGATGGGTGGATTTATCGGCAAAGTCCGTTTTGAAGGTGAACTGGAGCCGTTTTTGCCTTTTATCTATCTTGGCGAGTATTTGCACATCGGGCATCACACGGCATTTGGGTTTGGACAGTACCGCATCTGTAGATTGAGAGACAACCCGCTACCGATAAACTGAGTCGCAACGTCTATCCCGTTACTGTCTTGAGGAGATTCTCAAACCAATCGCGCATGTCCTCTTGTGTCATCACACCGAGGCCAATAAGGATTACGGCAATAATAGCGATCCAGATGAAGATACGGATCGCGCCCTTCACAATAGTAATCACGAGAACAACGGCGAGTATCGCTGCAATTATCAAAAATAGTGGAGAACTGATAAATTCAGGCATATCACATCCAGTTAGTTCGTATTAGTTCGTAGTAGGGCAATTGATTGCCCGTTTTTTCTATGGACGTGCGATGAATCGCACTACTACAAACCAGAATACGTGCGATGAATCGCACTACTACGAACTATGCTGACTTACTATAACGGACATCATATCACATCCGAAACCTATTTTCAAATGATTTTTTTTCACAAACTATCGGCAAGTTGGTATCCTAACGTGAGTTCGGCGTGTGTAAATTGTAGGTTGCGTTGAACAAAACGAAACTGCAAAAAAGCAAGGGAGATCAATTCGGTGTTCTATGTCATCTCTTACGATATTCCAGACAACCAGAGACGTAATCAGCTTGCGAAAGTACTCAAAGGATTCGGGAGCCGCGTCCAATATAGCGTCTTTGAAGCGCATCTCACCGGCTCCCAATTCGAGCAGATGAAACAAGCCGTTAACAGCGTCATCGATCCGGACAAGGATGCCGTTCGGTACTACGCCTTGTGTCGCGCCTGTGTCGGACGGATTGAAGTACCCGCTGTTGGAGACGTAACCGTAGTTCCCGAAACGATTGTGGTTTAATATGCGATGCAATATCCTGACCTTACCGAAGACCAGATTCAAGACCGATGCACAAAGCAAGTCTTTTCGCGCGGTGAGGACTATTTCTACGAGGAAGCGATCGAAAACCCTATGTTTCACGGTTGGACGCTCTCGGCAAATTGCTATGGATCAGAAGACGACCCGTATCGCGTCTCAGTAGAGTTGACACCAGCAGGGATCGCTGACGCGGAGTGTTCCTGTCCGTACGATTGGGGTGGCGACTGTAAACACATCGTTGCACTGCTACTCACCTACGTTCATGAACCGGAGGAGATCGATTCCGTAGAACCCATACTGACGGCGATTGCTGAGAAACCGAGAGCAACCCTTTTGCACATTATTTCCGAACTCCTCAAACGCGAACCCACATTGGTTCCGATCGTGAAAACCTATGCAGACGGCGTAGCGGAGTCCCAATTCCGAGACACGCCTACAGCATCAGCATCCACTGTAGTCGTATCTGCGACAACCACAGCCTACCGCGAACAAATTGATCGCCTTTTCGGAAATGGATTTCTCGAACAGCATCAACTCCACAAAGTCATAACGCAGCTGACAGAACTCGTTCGACATGCTGAATCGCTGGCACAAGCCGGGGCAACGGAATTCGCGTTATCAATCCTCTATGCCTTGATACACCAATCTATTGTCCGTTACGAAGATACACTTCAAGGTGCGGAGTTGCCACGATTCGTCTGGACATGCACAAGGCAG
>JAPPDN010000472.1 GCA_028824575.1 Candidatus Poribacteria bacterium
CATCTTGTAGGTATTTCCACCCCCAACATAGACAAGGTCGGAATCCAACACCAGTGCGGACATCTCCTCAAACGCTGGTGGATTTTGAGTGAGTTCGAGCGTGCGCGTTTGACATCCAAAATGCCTACCGTAAACCATCTCAAAAGTATCAATATATCCGGGGGCGTCGCCGCTGGCGGTTGGAATGAAGAGTGCCTTCGGCTGCGTTTTGCCGGTCAATTCAACAATGCGTTTGTCAATAGCGGCGGTTTCCATTTCTCTAATTTCTCCGCCGCCAATTGCAACAATTTTCGGTACTGTTTTCATAAACTGTTCCTTTAACGGTTTCTCACTATCTTGTCCTTGGAATGTTAACCCTAACAATTTCAACAAAAACTATCAAGTACATTTAGAAATTTAACTACATTTTCGCTTAATAATTGTGGTAAAATGAAAGGAATGCATACATAAAAGTGTCCGTAACTTCGTTAAGGAGGAAGAAGGTTAATCGTTTTAACACTATTTCAAAAGGAACCATCACAATGAAAAGCAGAATCTACTTTATGACATTTACGATAATTATCGGTATTCTCTCACTAAATACGGCACTGGCTTCTATTGTAACAGATGGGCTTGTCAGCTATTGGACCTTTGACAAAGGTTACATTGTTAATGATACAGTAAAAGATATTTGGGGTGACAACAACGGGACAATCAGCGGAAAGCCTAAAGTTGTTCCTGGTCAGGTGGGAGAGGCACTTGAGTTCGATGGTGTTGACGACTTTGTTAACCTAACCACACTTGGAGATCTTGGCGGACAGATTGGTACATCCTCTTTTGAAGCATGGATCAAAACCACTAACAAGACAGACTGGATGACGCTCATTAATACGCATGGCATGGAATCTCCTTGTTGGGGAATAGAACTCAATGGCTTTAATAGAAGAAATAGATTTGAGATTATGGAGGGAACGCTTCATTATTTTCTTAGCATTGGAGGCCCCATAGGATGTGCCGGTTCTGGCATCAAATGGAGTATGGGTATTTTTGATGGTGAATGGCACCACATTGTTTATACAAATGACTATATGATAAATGAAGGCGGAGGAAGCCGTAAAATAATTATCTATATAGACGGGGTATCCGATCTTATAAGCAACCATGAATTTAGGCGGGGTAACAAAGCATTTTCGCCATTCACAGCACCTGTCCATCTTGGCGCAAGAAAGTTTCCAGGGAAAGCACATGGTCACTTCACGGGTATGATTGATGAAGTCCGTTTTTACAACCGTCCGCTCACAGCACGTGAAGTCATCCAGAATTTTGAATCAACCGAACCTTATCACATTGCGCCTAAAGGGAAATTGTCAACCGTTTGGGCAGCATTGAAGACAAAATTATAGCACTCACATTCAAATTGCGGCAATAGCAAGTTTTGGCGGGAAATATGGCATCTAAAAACATAGGATTGACCTCTGAACAGCAAACCTTCTATCAAACAAATGGGTATGTTGTTCTTGAAAGTGTCCTTGCAGAGGACGAATGTCAACAGTTCGTTGAACATATAGAAGACCTTCATGCCGGACGCAAGCATCTGGATGGATTTTTCCAACAGGCTAAATACGGCGCAAGGACCTTCAATCAGCATCTTTACGATCAGCGCGTATTGGATTTACTTATCGATGCCCGCTTACATAAGCCGCTTTCAGACTGTTTTGGCGGGGAGCCCGAAGGCATTCAAACGATGCACTTTTATGAAGGATCCGAGCATCCACTACATCAAGATCAATACTACTTACCGGACTGTATGTCGGCATGGATTGCCATGGTTAAAGTGGATGAGAACAACGGGCCTCTCGTGGTGCAGCCGGGTTCGCATAGGAGACGGTTAATTACGCAAAACGATGTGCCTATGACGCTGCTACCCGGAGAGACATACGAGCTGCAACAGCACAATCGCTATTTCCCGGCAGTCAAACAGGTTTTCCGCGAAAACGGTAAGGACGCGGTCGAAGTGTTGGTGAATCCTGGCGATGTGGTTCTGTTCAGTGGGAAATTGATTCATGGGGGCGCGCAGGTTTTGAAACCGGGGACGCGCAGACATGCATTGGCATGCCACTACATTCCATACGACTCCGAAAACTGGGAACGCGATTGGCCACGGTTCTCATTCGACGGCAGTCGGCGGATCCATTATCGGTAAAGCCGGAGTCGCAATTTGAAAAAAGAAATTGAGAATTGACATTTCACAACCTGTATGCTATCCTTAAATGAATAACGCTTTAGCAATTTGATAATCCTTTTAGGAGGTAGAACTATGCAGCAAAAAATCATATCTGCTCCGACACCCTTCTATCCTTCTTCGGACGGTAAACCTATGGCAGAAACGGATTGGCATCGCAAACTACTGATGGCACTTATACAGACAATTGAGCACCACTTTCGGGAACATGATGATGTTTATGTTTCCGGTGATCTGTTAATCTACTACAAAATGGGAGATAATACAAAATCGGTTGCCCCGGATGTTTTTGTTGTTCAAGGGGTTGCGAAAAAGCAGCGAGGAACGTACCTGACATGGGAGGAATCTCATACCCCTGATTTTGTGTTAGAACTTGCGAGTCCGAGCACGTTTCGGCATGATCTAACTGGGAAGAAAGATTTGTACGAGTCTGTTCTGAAAGTGAAGGAGTATTACATCTATGACCCACTCCATCAAATACAGCCGCATTTCATAGGTTTTCGACTGGTTGATGGTACGTATGAGGAAATAGCATTTGTGAACGAGCGTCTGCCGTCATCGGTGCTAAACTTAGAACTTGGGGAGCGTGATGGTACTTTGAGGATATATGACCCGACGATAGAGCAATGGTTATCTCCTCCTGAAGAACGCGCAGAAC
>JAPPDN010000386.1 GCA_028824575.1 Candidatus Poribacteria bacterium
TGAGAGCTGTTGAGACGCCAGAGATGCCTGATGCTGAGGCCGGCGCTGAGGGTGGTGCTGATGGCGACGCTGATGGCGACGGTGATGCTAACGCTGATGCCGACGCTGATGCCGACGCCAATGGTGGTAATGGCAACGGTGCTGGTGCTGGTAACGGCAACGGTGCTGGTGCTGGCAACGGTAATGGTGCTGGTAATGGCAACGGTGCCGCCCAATAGTTTCATCACATAACGCTTACATAACGTTTATAAAAAGGGATTGGTTACCACACTTTCTGATAATCAATCCTTTCTTTCTTAGCGCACCGTTTCTTGCATTTTGAAGTAATAATCGGCTTTGTTGAAACATTTGAACGCGTTGTTTCGCCCAATTCCATATCAAGGAAAAGTTTTGACTTTTTTTCCAAGATGTTGTACCATTTCAGTAATTAGACAGGACTTACGCAAATTGAGCAAGTATCGGACATTTAGAAGCGAAAAACAGCAATTTCCATACCCCTAAATCTCCACCGCCATATCCGCCCTTATCAGGGGTAGGGCGACTTTAAAAGGGGATACGTAAGTCCTATTAGATTGCAGTAGTAGGTAGTCTGGAGGTTTCCAGCCACGCCTATGAACAATGTTACAATTGAGTCAAACCTTCACTAATAGATTGGCAATTTTTGTCAATTAACTTCAAATATGGAGGAAGGAACATTAATGAATCTCAAATTTCAGATAGCGTTAATTGCTATCTTGATCGGATGTGTCGCCTTTGTGTCCTGCGAACGGGTAGGAGATGTGATACTTGATGACGTAACGAAGGATGAAATGCCACCATCTGAAGTTGATATGCCCGATGCTGATGCTGACGCCGACGCTGATGCCGATGCTGATGCTGACGCCGACGCTGATGCTGATGCCGACGCTGATGCCGATGCTGACGCCGACGCTGACGCTGATGCCGATGCTGACGCCGACGCTGACGCCGACGCCGATGCCGATGCTGATGCCAATGGTGTTAGTAATGGCAACGGCAATGGTGCTGATAATGGCAACGGCAATGGTGCTGATAATGGCAACGGTAATGGTGCCGGTAATGGCACCGCCCAGTAATTCTATCTCACAACACCTATAAGAAGGGGACCGGTAACAACATTCTGTAGTTGCCGATCCCCTTTTTTTATACCAATGTTTTAGCCGATGAATGCTCCGCTCTGTGCTGCAAGCGAGACCTTTACGGAATCTTCTGATACTGTCACTTGATTCTCATTGAGCAGGTCTTTGGTGGAAGTTTGGAACGATACATTTGGAACTTCAATCGTTTGCGTCCGTCGACTTGTATTCAATGCAATCAAGACAGAATTAGTTTCGGAAGCGCGTAGGTAGGCGTAAGTTCCTTGTTGGACATTTAGATGGACCACCTCTCGCTCACCCGAAGCGAGTACCGGAAACTGTTTTCTTAATACACCCAAGCGTCGGAAATAGGTTAGCAAATCTTTGTCCCGTTTATCTTCCCATAGCATCGGTAACCGCGCTTCTTCAAAACGCCCAAGCGGGTTCCGTTGTGAAACGCCGACTTCTGTCCCATTGTAAATTATAGGTGGTGCCGAGAGTGTGAACAGCACCAGTGCCGCTAACTTGACTTTCGCCTTATCCTCACCTGCCAAGTAGAGGATGCGCGTCATATCGTGGTTGTCCAGAAACGCTGGCAGTGAGAAATTTTTTGGGAAGTATGTCTCGTGTGCCGCTAAAAATGCCTCAAATTCCAGCAGCGTTGAAGTTTTGAGGACAAAAGTCCGCCGGAGTGCATCCGCCAACAGAAAATCGAGGCAGCCATCAAAGTGCGGAACGTAAGCGGCTATCCCTTCCGAGTGACGGACCACCTCTCCGAGAAGAAAAACATCAGGATTTACATTTTTACATGCTTGGCGGAAGTCTGCCCAGAACGTGTGCGGCGGTCCAGGTGCATAGTCAAGCCGATAGCCGTCAACACCGTTTTTTAGCCAATACTGGGCACACGCTAATAGATAGTCACTTGCGGGTTTGTGCTTTAGGTTTAATTGGGGCATCCCCTTCACACCGAAGAAACTTGTGTATTCATCGGGCCACCGTTGCCATGTGTACCACGCTCGGTATTCGCTGTTTTCATCACGTTGTGCTGCTTGAAATGTCGGATGTTGGTTGGACCAGTGGTTGGCAACAAAGTCCAAAATGACCCGAATCCCACGCTGATGCCCTTTTTCAATCAGTTCGATTAGATCCGCGTTCGTGCCGAATCGGGGTTCAACGGTGTAGTAGTCTGTTGCATCGTAGCCGTGGTGTGTTGGGCTTGCGAAGAGTGGTGAGAGCCAGATAGCGTAGCATCCGAGGGATTGAATGTAGTCAAATTTCTGAATTACACCGCGGAGCGTTCCACCGAAAAATCCGGAGAGATTTGTCGGTTTTTTCCACGAGACACCGTCACCCGGATAGAAACGATCTAAGAAAACATGATAGATAACGGCATCACGTACCCACATTGGGGTATCGTAATCATCAACTGAGATAGCGAATTCGGTTGCTTCCGATAACACGCGCGCTTGATTATCCGCGAAGATCCATCTATCCGTCCCTACGACGCGTCCGCCGATGCGGTAGTGTAATGTCGCGCCACTTGCTTGCGGTGGGATCTGCCCGCGCCAATGGCGAACATATCGCCATTCAAGTGTATTCCACACGGATTCGCCCGGCACGAATTCAAATGTAATCTCTTCACCATTTACATTCATCCAACAGCGAACCGAATCGTAAGCGACACCCCCAGATGTTGTCACGTGGAGAGTAATTGGTCGGTTCGGTTGGGGTCGCGATTGGCTTTGAGACGATGTTTTCAATCGGTGCTGGTGTTTGATAC